>DASWKT010000424.1:0-6993 GCA_036396515.1 Anaerolineales bacterium
GGAAAGCCTTTATTCCGAGTATCGCGCCAGTTTCAACGAAGCGTTACTGTATGCCGCATTGGCAGCTTCGGTTGTGGCAGTAGTTGTTAGTATTGCTTTGAGCCGGCGCGTGATCGCGCCCCTACGTGCCATGATGAACGCCAGTCAGCGAATTGCCGAAGGCCGTTATAAGGAACGCGTGCAGGTGCAAAGTGCCGATGAGCTCGGACAGCTTGCAGCGCGTTTCAATCAAATGGCTGACAAGCTCGAACAGGTCGAGTCGATGCGCCGTCGTCTGATCGGCGATGTCAGCCACGAATTGCGTACGCCGCTGACGGCGATCAAAGGCTCGATGGAGGGGTTGATGGATGGCGTTCTGCCTGCCACTCACGAGACCTATCAACAGATTCATTCGGAAGCAAATAGATTGAACCGGCTCGTGGATGACTTGCAGGAACTGAGCCGCGTGGAGGCGCGCGCGTATGAATTGGATATTCAAGCTGTGGATCTCCCAACATCGGTGCAGACGATTGCAAGACGACTCGCCCCTCAATTCGAGTCCAAACGCATCTCTCTGGACCTCAAGCTGCCCGCTGACCTTCCGCGCGTCCTGACTGACGAGGACCGTGCCATTCAGGTGCTCACGAATCTGGCTGCCAATGCCATTCAGAATACGGCGGAGGGCGGCAAAGTGATGATCTCAGCCGTTCGCATCAATGAGGAAGTGCAAATATCCGTTCGCGATAACGGCATTGGGATTCCTCCTGAGCATCTTGCTCACATCTTTGACCGGTTCTACAGGGTGGATAAGTCGCGTTCCCGCCGCGCCGGAGGTGGAAGCGGCATTGGATTGACGATTGCAAAACACCTCGTGGAAGCAATGTGTGGCAGAATTTGGGCGGAAAGCGATGGGGAATCAAGAGGCAGTGTATTTACTTTCACACTGCCTGTTACGCGATAACTGATCCGGTCCTTTCCTCGGTGATCACACCAGCGCCGCCCCCTGCGGGGACTGCCGCTTTGCGGCGTCCGCGAGGGACGGCGATGGGAGCCTAACGGCTATTGCGATGGCATCGGGGTATTAAGCGAAGTCGGGTTCGGTGCGAACAAGCCGATATCCCGACAGGATTCTGCTCCTACTCGATGGAATAATCCGGCCTCGCTTCTGACTTCCACCTGAATAGGGGTTTCCTCCTGGTAGGTACTATCCACGGTTAGTTTCAATGTTACCTGATAGCCCATTTGAAGAAAGGTTGTGTCAACTGTTTTATCAGGATGCTCGCGGCCCTCGTCCAGGGCCATGAGAGTCGTCGTCAGATTGATCAGGTCAACGTTGCCGGTATTCTTGAGAGTGACAAATGCATTCGTCACTTCGCCCATGCCATGGGTGACATCAATGCTTGTATTGCAGCCGAGGATCTCGACGAAAACGGCTGGCTGACCGGGGGCGCTTGTAAATGTGACAACAGGCGTGTCGGATAGAGGGACATTCGTGTTGGTTGCGAGTGTAGTGGCTGTTGCCGCGGGGGTGGATGTCGATACACTCGGCGTCAGTGTGGATGTCGCACCGATCACCACAGGGGTGGCTGTAAATATGGAGGGTGTAAGTGTTGAAGGCAGGAATGGCGTGGGTGGATTGTTGGGCAGCGGTTGGATTGTCCAGCCGCTGCAGGCAGACGAGGCCAGTGCCATAAGAATCAGAGCAAAATACTTTTTCATTTCTTCTCCTCCACATCATTGTATCCCGCTTTATCGGTGTGAGCAAAGCTCCCAATCGGTAGGACGACTGCTCATTTACAGTTGCCCGTCATGCCGCCGGTTCTCCAGTTCCTTCTGATATTCAGGATCATCATATCTGGCTAATTCAAAGGCAGGAGCATAAGACGGCAATTCGGCACCGCTCACATGCGCGGCGAGCAAGTCGCCAACTCCACACGCCGCCATAATCCCATAACCGGATACCGCGCCGATCACGTAGGCACCATCCACACCCATCGGTCCCACCAACGGACGATTCTCACGGGTTTTCGTGTAGTAACCACCATCGATCTGCGGGCGCGGCAGCTTCCCAAAATATTCTTTCATACGCGGCAGCATGGCGGCCAAGCCGCGCAGGGCCACTTCGGGGTACTGCTCATCCATCTTTGGTGGCCAGACCGGATCCATTAATTTCGATTGATATTCCCACAGCATCAAGATCGTCTGGCTCTCGCCCGATCCCTCGGGTCGTGTGTGTACCCCGGCTGGGAATGGTTCAGCCAGCCAGCGTGTCTGATCGTCTTCTGCCAGAGCTTCGCGCTCATCATGTTCCCACGGCAAGGTCTGCGCGTCGTTCCAGATCAGCAGGGGAGCGTCGCGCCCTACAACCCCGAGTACATCTCTGATGGCTGCTTTGAGATGCAGCTCAGTGTAAACCGGTAAAGCCACGCCGAGGAGTTTGCCCACATCCTTGAGGTAGGGGCCCGCGGCGTTGATGAATATTGGGGAATCGACGCGCTCTCCCGAACTCAGCCTGACTCCATTTACATTTCCGTTTGCCACATCCACGCCTGTGACGCGTGCGGATTCAAACTGCACCCCGCGCCTGCGTGCCGTTTCGAGCAGATACATTCCTAGCTGTTGCGCGCTCAACCAGCCGGCGCGTCGAACATGTAGCGCGGCAACTGCGCGTTCTGTCACATATGGAAAATATTTTCGAATGAGTTCACTGCCCATGAGTAAATCCGCACCTATGGGCTGGTCGCGGAACCCCTCTGGAGGCGAGGGTTGGTAGTATAATGACCCAGACGAGTGAACGCGTAGGGCACCAGCACCCAAGCCCGCAGTCCGGAGTGAAGCGTTTTCCAAATCCGAAATTTTGTCTTCGTTGGCGGTCACATATAGATATCCTCGTCGATTCATCCGGAAGACATTCCCGCTTTCATCACCCAGCGCTTCCAGTAAATCAATCGAACAATTCATAAGTGTGAGCATTTCGGCGTCGGGCCACCAGTTTCGGTAGCATTCGGTGGAGCGGTCGCTTGTAAATGAGAGAGGAGGGCGTTCATCGAGAAGCAGGATGTTTTTGATACCTGCCTTGCTGAGAAAATACGCTGCGGCAATTCCGCTGATTCCTGCCCCACAAATCACGACATCCGCCTTTTGCGTCATGAGTTTGAGAATTTTGCTTTTAGTTCTTCCCAATTCGGTTCGACGAGGACCGCGCCATCAGGGAAGACGATGGTTGGAACGCTTTTGTAGCCATTGTTGATCCTAATCACAAAGTCTGTAGCTTCTGCGTCTCCTTCCAATCCCACGCGCAGGTGCGGAATGTTGTTTGCTTCGAAGAATTTCTTTGCACGGATGCAGTCTGAGCAATATTCGGTTGCATACATCACAATTTGGGCCGGGGCGGTGTTGTAGAGGTCGTTCATGTTCCGATCTTAATCACAACTTTCCTGGAATCCTTGGACTAGTGAAAAGCTTCCTGCCGAGTTTGAGCTTATGTTGTAACATTCTCTAATGTTTGCCGTCTTGTAGTTAATTCGAGAGCAATTGACAGTCATATTCTTGCCAGCAAAGTGTTGTTTCCTGGTCTTTCTGCGTTAGCATACTCTGTCCTGCTATCTCCATCTTTCCTGATGATAACCGAAATGGGAAGTTAATGACAAATTTAAAACGTTCATTTTTCTGGGCCGCTCTCTATTTGGCATTGATCTTTGTGCTCGGGCAGGCTGATTATGCAGGCAGGCCCATTATCAACTTTGCCTCCTACTTTTATCTGGCTGTCATCGTTGCCGTCCCAGTTACACTTTTCTTTCCCTCAATTTCCCGCGTGTCGGTTTATTTGCCATTGTCTGTCTGGGCGGGTGTTTATCTCGTTTTGCTCCAGATCATTAATAGGGATTATTCCGCAAATACAGGTGAGTTGCCAGTTATCGTTCTGGAGTTTCTGTTATTAGAAGGGGGTGTCTGGTTTGCACATCAGCTTGCTTTGCAGATCAGTCACGCTGAGTCTGTTATGGATGCTCTTGCGCTGAGCGCATTTCCCAACCGTGCTACGGATATTGACTCGGAGAACCAGAGAATTAAGATCGAATTAACGCGCAGTCGGCGTTATCATCGCCCGCTGAGCCTGGTGGTTATTGAATCTGAGTCGGAAGATGAGAAGACAACCCGAGAAATGCTGAAGAGTATTCAGCATGATTTGCTAAATCGCTTCACTTTTGCGCGTGTGGGTCAGATCATCGATGATCGCATTCGTCAAACGGATCTGGTGTTGAGAGACCGACGAGGCAGGTTTATTATTTTATGCCCCGAAACTGATCTGGAAAACGCGTCTTTGCTGGCTGGGAGAATTGCTCAGGCAGTCAAGGAAAGGACCAGCCTGCACGTTCTGTGGGGCGCAGCGGCATTTCCTGAGGAAGCCCTTACATTTGATGATTTGCTGCAGAAGGCGCGCGAACGGCTCATCGATTCTGTGCGGACAATCAATGAGACGATTGTTATGGCTGAGTCTCAGTAAGACAGGTACTAGCGTATGAGCTCATTGGAAATGATCTCTAGACACGAAGAAGACTGGTTCAAAAAGTTTGAGCCTGAAAAGCGTATCTTAACAGGCCAGGCTTATTTGCTGGTCAAACGGTTTATGGATTTATTTCTGGTGGTTGTGACACTGCCTTTGTGGCTGCCTTTGAATGGAATCATTGCTCTGCTTATTCGGATTACTTCGCCGGGTGCGCCTGTCGTGTTCAGACAACTTCGCACTGGAAAAGGGGGTCGCCGCTTTAATATGTACAAATTCCGGACAATGGTGCATAATGCGGAGGAACTGAAGGCTGTTTATGCTCACCTTAATGAACTTCAATTGCCGGATTTCAAAATTACGAACGATCCCCGTATCACACCGATAGGACGATTTCTGCGTAAAACCAGTTTGGACGAATTGCCTCAATTGTTCAATGTATTGCGTGGCGAGATGAGTCTTGTGGGTCCGCGTCCCACCTCATTTGGACCAGAGACCTATCAACTTTGGCATACTGAGCGATTGGACGTTATGCCGGGCATGACAGGGTTGTGGCAAATTATCGGTCGAGCGCATCTGGAATTTGACGACCGGTTACGTTTGGATATTGCTTATATTGAGCGAGCCAGTATCTGGCTGGATATTAATATCCTCGTTAGAACTGTTTTGGCTGTTTTTCAGCAACGTGGGGCGCATTAAAATAGAACTATAGAAGTGACTGAGCTTTCCTTTGCAGTGGGAAATGCTCAGTAGAGAGACTTTGATGGAAGCTAAACTTTACTTTCGCATGTTGCAGAGAAACTGGTGGCTGATCCTCCTGACGGCCATGGTGGCGCTGACCGTATCCTTAACAATATCTTTTGTGGCTACCCCTCAGTTCAGCGCTATAGCCCGATTTATTATTGTCCCATCGTCTTCGCTTACCAGTGGAGCAGATGTCGTTAGAAGTCTGGATACGCTGGATCGGCGTTCAGTGGTGGCAACGTATGCTGAAGTAATGAATAGCAGCCGTATCCTGGAAAATGCTGCTAATTTTCTCAGTCTTGATGCGACAGCGATATTGAAAGATTATTCTATTCAGGCTGTTGACCTGCCTGATTCTAGCGTCTTGGAACTTACTGTTTCAGGACCCAACCCGCAATTGGCAGCCCAGTTGGCAAATGCAATCGGATTTCAGTCCATAACTTTTACCCGAAGCCTGAATCTGATTTATGAATTGAACTTTCTGGATACTGCTGTTCCGCCTGAATTACCGTTTAGCCCTGAACCACTGCGTGATGGTATTGTGGCGGTGTTCCTTGGATTAGGTGTTGGGGCAATTCTGGCTGTTGTGAGCGAGCAAATTCGTGTCCCCATTGAAGCATATCGCCAACGTTTGCGTATGGATAGCGAGACTGGAATCTATAACGCAAATTACTTTTCGCGCTTGCTGGAACAAGAAGTTGATCATAACCCCGATGATATTCTGTCCATCAGCCTGGTAGAGCTAAACGGGCTTTCAGATTTTCTACAGACCCTCCCGCCTGCTGGTTTGCAGACTTTGCTGGGTAAGGTCACCGACATCCTGCGCAGGGAGTTGCGCGGTAACGATATCACCGCGCGTTGGAACGAAATCACCTTTGCCGTGATGTTGCCCACGACCGATGGACCCGCTTCCAATCGCACCTTTAATCGCATTTATCAGGCGCTTTTACCGCCCATTGATCTGCCCTCCTATGGAGTGAGTATCCAGTTGGATCCACACATCGGGGGCGCGATCTACAGCAACCACATCAGTCCTTGGGAGCTATTAGAGAAGGCGCAGAGTTCTCTTGAGCAGGCCCGCCGGGACAGCGTCAAGCCTATTTACGTCTGGGAAATAAAAAGCCCATTTTGGATTCAGACAGAGACGAAAGAATAAGTTCGCCGGACATGAAACTGGATCGTCCTGTTTTTCCTTCGCCCCGTAACCTACTTAGATCGGGAGACAATGGGTTATCAATTCTGTTTTTTGCAATAGCCATCGCCTCAGGGGTTGCGATTGCGGTGGCCATTTGGCAACTTCAACTTGGGTGGATAGGACTGCTTGTTGCACCATCTTTATTTTTTCTTTTAGCGGTCTTAATTCGACCGGAACTCGGACTAGGCGCCTTTATTTTCATTATAGTAATCCAGCTAACCCCAGTAATAAACCAATACTATCCAGCGATACCATCCCCTGGTTATCCTTTGCTGGGCGTGCTGGGTTTTTTGATCATTTGGCGCATGGTTATTTATGGTGACCGTCCTGACGGGTGGAAGCGCGCCAGCGTGATTTTGGTAGTTATGGCTTTCTGGCTTCTCTCCGTTCTTGTTGCAGCTGATTCAGGGCTCGCTCTTGCCAAGTTTCAAAAGTTTACCGAGAATGCCATTTTTGCGTTTGTCATTGTATTCTTTATTCAAAGGCCAATTCCTCTGCGCAGCATAGTTTGGGCTCTACTGGCTGCAGGTATTCTCATGGCAACGATCAGTGTTTTTCAGAATTTAACCTC
>DASWKT010000425.1:0-3556 GCA_036396515.1 Anaerolineales bacterium
TGTCACGCAATTGGGAAAGATGAATGAACGTCCGAGGCGCGAGCATGTTGCCGAAAAATTGGAACGTCTGACCAACTTGCGCGGCGCTGCAGAAGTGGCCCGCTTGAATTACGAAGCCAAACGTGCGGAAATCCTTAAACAGATCCAGGCTGAACTGGATGCGCTCGATGCAGAATATAATCCTGTGCTGGACGCCGCGCAAGAAAATATCGCCGCCCTGGAAAATGAGATCAAAACCGACGTGCTCTTGTATGGGGAAAGTATCTCTGGCGGGATGTATCGCGCCTCTTATACGCAGGGACGCGTCTCCTGGGATAACGCTGGCATGACAAAGTATGCGGCCGCACACCCTGACGTACTTCAATTCCGCAAGCAGGGACAACCCATCGTCTCTTTGCGTGTGATGAACAAAGATTGAACCTTCCTCCTGATTTCGTCCGCACTATTGAAAGTACCTATGGCGAGGATGGCGAGCAACTCATCGCCAACCTCCCTGCCTTGATTAAAGAGGTTTCCCAACGCTGGGGCTTGACGGATGTCCAGCCTATCCCCAATCTTTCGTACAACTTTGTGGCATTTGCAAATCGCGGCGGCGGTAAGGTTGTTTTGAAAATCGGTGTGCCGAACCGCGAATTGACCAGCGAAATGGCAGCATTGCGTGTCTTCGATGGAGAGGGCGCGTGTCGTTTGATCGATTGTGATGAAGAAAAGGGATTTTTATTACTCGAGCGTTTGAATCCCGGCCTGATGCTTTCAACATTGGAAGATGATGAGGAGGCCACCCATGTCGCAGCGGAAGTGATGTTAAAGATTTGGAGGCCTGGTCTCGATACGCTGTCTGGCGACAGCTACTCGACCAGCAATTCCAAGTTTATTCAACTTTCAGATTGGTTTGATGGGTTGAAGAGATTACGCGCGATGTTCAATGGCGGGACGGGACCATTGAATGAAAAGTTAGTTGATAGAGTGGAACGATCAGTAAGAGATTTCTTTGGGGAGAATCGTAAGCCTGTTTTAATGCACGGGGATTTCCATCACTCCAATATCCTCTCTTCAGAGCGCGGCTGGCTGGTGATCGACCCAAAGGGAGTGATCGGTCCCGCGGGCTATGAGGTGGGTCCGCTGTTGATGAACCCATGGGGAGATTTGTTAAACGGGAACAACTACCGGCTTATGACAGAGAGGCGCATTGAAATCCTGCACGAAAGTTTGGGATTCGAGCGCGAGCGCATCCGGGAATGGGGACTGGCACACGCGATCCTTTCTGCATGGTGGGGAATCGAAGATAATACAGGTTGGGAATACGCACTGAATTTTGCGGATCTAATTGCCAATTTAAATTAATACAGCCTCTTGAGCAGGAGGCTGTCACTAATGAACTATCGGCTACATGCCGAAGAGAACGAGCAATCCGAGGACGCCAACTATGAGCGCCAATCCTCCACCGACCTTCTTGAACATGTCAGTATTTAGCGCAGGCACGAAGGTGGCTAAACCATACCAGAGGAAGAATAGAACCGTACACCATTCAACAATCGTATCCATTTCATCTTCTCCTTTTGATGAATTAGTTTTTGAGGCCCGCGACCTCTTATTTTATTAAACACAGATGAGCAATGCTAGTTGCGCAGAATTTTAGCATGCGATCCTTAAGCATGGGGTGACGAGATAGCACGGGCCGGAAGAAATGCACAAGAATTTTTCCGAAACGATCACCGGTTAAATGGTACAGCCTCGCAGTGCGAGGCTGTACTTTAAAAAACAAAAGCGGCCTACCTGCCAATCAGGGTAAAGACCGCTACACCGAGTGCCAGGATACCCACGATCATCGGTGGGATAGCCATGAACACCGAGAGACCATAAAGTAGGAAAAACAATATGGTACACCAACCAGCGATTGTACTAGGCATCGTCATTTCACACTCTCCTTTTGAGATTTTGGTTTTGACGGTCCAAACCGGACCGTTCTATAATATAGAACCCTTTGGCATCTCTTGGGGTACGCCCGCGTGGTAGAATTTACTTACACATTTGCTCTCGCGGCCTGCTGACCGCGGGAGACTTTTTCTGCCCCATGACTACAATAATCTCTCCCGCTGAATTTTCCATGGAACGTCCGCATGACTCCGACCGCACCAGCCCGGTACGATGGATATGGTCGCATGCGCGCCGTCACAGGTGGATCATCGTTATGATGATCGTTGGGGCTGTTGGCAACGCGGGCCTGGCGGCAGTGGTACCTGTGCTGACAGGCGACGCGTTCAATGCGATGCTCAAGCCTGTCCCAGACACGAGCGTGTTGCTTCCGCTGGCCTTGATCATTGGTATCTCACAGGTCATCCGCGGGGCCTTGCAATTGGGACGCAATTTTGGCGCTGAATTGCTCGCGCAAAAAATGGAACGCGCCGTTCGCGATGAACTATATCTTTCATTGCTGGCCAAGAGCATGACGTTCCATAACCTACAACCGGTGGGTGATACGATGGCGCGCGCTACAAACGACGTGCGTGAAGTCAATTACATGTTCAGCCCGGGGATCAATCTGGTTCTGGGCTCGCTCATCTTTTTGCTGATGCCCATCTTTGTCGCCGGGCGTTACCATCCATCGCTTGTTCTTGTGCCGATCGTTTTCATCATCCTGTATTTTGCATCCCTGGTGCGCTATTTAAAAACTCTGGCGCCCATCACCGATGAAGTGCGCTCCACATTCGGTAGGATGAACACGCATCTCTCCGAATCGCTGGATGGCGTGGAAGTGGTCAAGGGTGCTTCGCAGGAAACCGCCGAGGTGGATCGTTTTGTGATGAACGCGAAGAGAGTACGTGACGCGTTTGTAAAACAGGGCGATCTCGAAGGGCGTTACGTGGCGATGCTTCTGCTCGGTTCGGCCTACGCCTTTGGCCTGTTTCATGCTCTTCTGCTTTTCCGCAGCGGAGTGCTTGACCTGGGCGCAGTGGTGGCTTACTTTGGCCTGCTACGTTTGCTTGAATTCCCCACCTTCGTTTCCACGTTCGCATATTCCCAGATCTCGCTGGGAATTTCGAGTGCGCGCCGAATTCTGGATCTGATCAGCCGCGAAACAGACCTCGACCAGAACGCGCAGGGCTATGCAGATGCGATGAAAGGGGAAGTGGAATTTCGGAACGTGAGTTTCAACTACGCGCTGAGTGGAGCCGCCAGACAGGGCAGCGAAGATGAAGTGCTTCAGAACATCTCGTTCAAGGTCAAACCCGGGCAGACCGTTGCCATTGTGGGGCAAACCGGCTCCGGCAAAACATCCCTGGTCAAGCTCATTAACCGGACATACGATAGATCACAGGGACAAGTCCTTGTGGATGGCGTGGATGTGCGTGACTGGAACCTTGCCGCGCTCCGCTCGCAGATCTCGATGATCGAGCAGGATATTTTCCTGTTCTCACGCTCCGTGAGCGAGAATATCGCGTTCGGTAAACCTGAATCAGCTCAAAGTGAGATCGAAGCGGCAGCTGAGTCCGCTCAGGCAGACGATTTCATTCATTCATTTGATAAGGGATATGAAACAGTCGTCGGCGAGCGC
>DASWKT010000426.1:0-4546 GCA_036396515.1 Anaerolineales bacterium
GGAACCATCGTATTCAACGCCATTGCCGCTGGAGACCCAGCCCTCCAAGTTAAAGGGGAGATTTCCATCAGCAGGGATCCACTCGCCATTGTATCGCCTCGCAAGATGCAGATGTGTGCCATTTGAAAGGCCGCCTTCGCAAGATGGATGTCCGATAATCTCTCCAGCATAAACATATGTATTGGGCTGGACACGGTCGCGTGTTTCAATGTGCATATAGAGGACAGTCCAGCCGGTTTGCTCGTATCCATCATTATCCAGGTCCTGGACGACTGCGCCATTCTCCGCGCGTACGATGAGTCCGTTGGCAACGGCGACGACCCACGCCTCGCTGGCGACGCAGCCTGCCGCCTCTCCGGGAGGGGCAAAATCGATGGCGGCCCACGCGGAACCGGAATCCCAGCCTCCATGTGGACCGCCTGTGAAGGACCAGGTCGCGCCTTTTTCGAAGGGCAACTGCATCGGAGGCTGAATCAGGTTCGAGGGCAGCAATGCGGCGACATCAAAGTCGAAGGGATAGCCGAAGAGTTGGTTATAGGTTTGGAAGAATCCCAGTTCGCTCACGTCGTAATCCCAGAACGGTCGGTTATTGAACAGCGAAAGAAAATATTGTACGCCCGCCGTGCCGGCGTTGATGGTCGAGTTGAGCGGTACATAGGTCCCATCATTGAGCGGCAAAGTCGAGATTGCACCCACCCGCCAGTAATAATAACCGCGGTTCAGATTATCAGCCGCCCAGGCGGCTTGTCTGTACAGCCCTGCATAATAATCATCAAAGAACCCAAACGGATAATCCACGGTTTGAGGCGCGGTATTGGTTACCCACCCGCTTCGATATTCGAGCAACGCCAAAAGCAAACGTGGATTGACCGAGTAATTCTGCGCCACACGCATCATGATTTCTATGCCGCGTAGGGTTTCGCCATCCACATCCTGAACGTAATTGGCGAGATAGCCGCCGCGGCTTTGGATGAAGTTCGGTAGATCGAACTCCACACTCGCGGGTCCATAGACCAGTTCAGAATCGGGGATGATCTTGAATGAGGAACCTGGGTTGGGATCTGCCTCGATGGGCGGGATTTCCAAAACGGTGCCGATGGAAAGGATGCTCGCTTCATTCAACCCGTTGGCCTGCATCAGCGCCTCAAGCGAGATCCCGTACTCTCGTGCGATACTTCCAAGCGTATCCCCAGCCTGGACCGTATATTGATCCAGGAAGTCACGCTGTGTGGGGAGTGCATGAGGCTGATCGGGTGTTGGTGTCATGGAGGAAGAATTTGGATTGCGTGTGGGGATCGTCACGGAGAGGGCGGCGCGCGTGGGTGCAGGTCCGTCTGATCTTACAGAGGCGCTATTTTCACCGATTGGGATCGCCCCAGGTGCGTTCGTCCCATTCAAGGGCGCGAACGGATCATAGGTAGGATATACGTCTGTAGGATTGGAGGTGGAACAGGACGAGGTGAGGAGGGCGAGAAGCAAAAGATAAGAGACAAGGCGCCATGGGCTCGAAGACGTGTTGCGGAGCATGGAAGGATTTTACCAAATCTGCACCTGGAATGGACAACGAGCAATGTACTTGCATTGTCCGTTGTTTGGGTGCTTCTTTAGGCTAATTCGCCCAACCCGTTTTTCTGAGCACCTTTCTCATATTGATGTTCGTGATCTCATATCCTGATTTCTTATATAGCTCCTGGGCAACGATATTATGACCGAAGACATGCAGGCCAACTGAATCAACGTTCATGGAGATGAGCTTCTCATCCAGAGCAGCCAGTGCTTGTTTGCCATATCCTTTGCCGCGAAATGCTTCATCAATAATGAAATCAAAAATGAATGCCTTTTGAGCTTTGACCTGCACCCATAGTACGCCAATCTTGTTGTTATCTTCGTCGATAATGGAGTAAAGATATTGATGCTGGGAGTTAAAGCCATCAGGCAAAAGCTGTTCAAACTCCTTTTTCGATCTTTCCAATGCTTCTTCTGCACTCCAGTTTCCATTTCGGACGTGGTCTTCTGCATATTCACGGATACCGCGTTTGAGAAAAATTTCAAAGTCTTCCTGTTCAATCTGCATGAGTTTGACCATAGCGCCTCTCCTGCCGTCATTGTATCAAACAAAAGACGAGTGAAATCGATTTCACTCGTCTTTAAACTGCCAGAATTTGGATGTTAGCTATGGCTTCATTTTTGCGAGCAATTCTTTCAGCAGATCATTGTTCTCTCGCAAAACTGCCTGCAACTCTTCATCTGCTTTCTTGCGTTCCTTGCGATAAGCAGTCATATTCATCAGCCAGAATGGCACCACCAGAAAGAAGAACATAAGGAAGCTGATTGTTCCATCCATAGGAACCTCCTGACTTTTGCACCTCTATTTCGCTAATTCAACCTTCACCGCCGCGACCTTATATTCGGGGATTTTGGAAACAGGATCCAGCGCGGCGATCGTCAATTCGTTCGCGGACGCTTCGGGGAAGTGGAAGTTGGCATACACCATCCCCGGCGGGACGCGGTCTGTGACCCACGCCTCCGCTTCGATAGAACCACGTCGTGAAGAGATGCGAACAGTTTTCGTCCCGTTAACCCCAAGTCTCGCGGCATCATACGGATTCAACTCCACCAACGCTTCGCCATAGACTTCCATCAGTCCTTTTGCACGGCGCGTCATTTGTCCGCCATGCCAGTGATACAGAACACGTCCTGTGCTCATGACCATTGGGAAATCATCGTCAGGTTTTTCGGCGGGTGGCACATGCTCAATCGGCATGAACTTCCCTTTGCCGCGCGTGAATTGCTTGGTATGCAGAATCGGTGTGCCGGGATGATCCTTCGTTGGGCAGGGCCACTGCAGACGTTCACCTTTTTGCAAACGTTCGTGAGTGATGCCGCCATAGGATGGGGTCAACGCATTGATCTCATCCATGATCTGAGAGGTATCTTTGTAATTCCATCCCGAATATTCCGTTTCTGTGATCTGTCTTCCACCTTCTGCGATGATGCGTTTCGCAATCTCGGACGTGATCCACCAATCGGGACGCGCCTCTCCAATCGACTCGATCGCTTTATTGACCATCTGCACGCGTCGTTCGGTATTGGTGAAAGTACCCGTCTTTTCCGCAAACGATACTCCGGGGAGTAAGACATCTGCATAGGCTGCAGTTTCGGAGGGGAAGATCTCCTGCAGGACAAGGAAGTCAATCGACTCTAGACAGTGGCGGATGTGCTTCGTGTCCGGGTCAGACATGACCGGGTCTTCGCCAAGAATATACAGAGATTTGATCTTGCCATCCAAGATCCCCGGGATCATCTCGGTAACGGTCAAACCAACCTGGGTGCTGCTGGTCGCGCTCCAGGCTTTTTCAAATTTCTCGTGTGCTTCATCGCTCGTGACGGGTTGGTACGCGGGATAGACGTTGGGTAATCCGCCCATGTCACACGCACCCTGTACGTTGTTCTGTCCGCGCAGCGGATTGACTCCGCCGCCCGCTTTACCCATGTTTCCAAGCAGCATCTGCAGGTTTGCGAGATCCATTACGTTACGTACACCGACGATATGCTGAGTAATGCCCATCGCCCAGAGTACAGCCATTGGGCTGTTGGCAGCAAGGATCTCCGCGGCTTCATACAATTTTTCAACAGGTACGCCTGTGATCTCTGCAACTTTGTCTGGCGGATAGTTCATTAACGTGGCTTTGAATTCATCGAAATTTTCGGTGCGTTCTTCGATGAAGGTTTTATCCTCCCAACCTTTTTCAAGGATGATGTACATTAAGCCGTTGAGCAGGGGGATATCTGTCCCAGGGCTCTGGCGGATGTGAAGCGTGGCAAAATCGGTGATGTCAATCTTGCGCGGGTCAGCCACGAGGAGTTTCGCGCCGCGGAATCGCACCGCGCGCCGAAGCATCGTCCCGAAGACGGGATGCTGCTCGGTCGTGTTTGAGCCGATGATGAAGAATGCTTTGGCTTCTTTGGCGACATCGTCCATGGAGTTGGACATGGCACCCGAACCGAAGGAGGCGGCCAGACCGGCCACCGTGCTGGAGTGTCAGAGCCGAGCGCAGTGGTCTATATTATTGGTTCCTATGACCTGCCGCGCCAGTTTGTTCATGAGATAGTTTTCTTCGTTCAAGCACTTCGCCGAAGTCAGAAAACCGAGCGTATCCGCGCCGAACGTGTCACGCGTTGCACGAAACTTATCGGCTGTTATGCGTAAAGCTGTTTCCCAATCAGTTTCAACCCAATCCCAGGGACTTGATAATTTGCTATTCGATAGTCGCTGATCGACTATCGATTCCCGAATATCGTCTTTGCTTTTTCCTTCCAACAAATATCTTCTTACTCGCGGTTTCATCAATCGATCAGGATGATGGACATAGTCATATCCATATCTTCCCTTCACACACAGTGCCATCCTATTGACGGGTGCGTTCGGGTTGGACTGTACGCCGATCACTTTATTATCTTTTACCAGCAAATCAAACTGACAACCGACTCCACAATAAGAACAGGTAGTGGTAACTTTCGTCACCTGATGTGCACGTGCCGTGCC
>DASWKT010000427.1:0-15425 GCA_036396515.1 Anaerolineales bacterium
ATATTAGGCTCCTAATCGAAAAGATTGTTTCTTTTCTCCCTCTTTATACGGTCTCAAGGCGAATGCGGACCAGGTCTCGTTGACCGAAACGAGCGTGATCCATTTTAGATCCAATGCTTGCAGACTCTCCCAGCCCTTGTCGCGCGTCAAATCGGTCTGGATCTTGGAAGTGCCTTTTGGGAAGGAAATCCATAGTATGGATTCGGGTTTCAGTGCTTTTGCAGCTTTTGGAACCAAGCTGTCTAATTCCGCTTTGTTCTTCACGAAGATTTGAATCCAATCGAACTTTCCGTTTAGGCCTGACGATATTTCAGCATCGTGTCTCAAGTCATCCAGATACTTTTCTGGCGCGTTGATAACAGCAGCTTTCAAGCCGGACTTAAGCTTCATCTTTTTTGCAGTGGCTGATTCAGGCATGTAAAACACTCCTTTCCGTTTTTTTCGCGAGCAAATACCAGGCTTCCAACTTGCCCTTGCCTTTGACAGCGATCTCGCCGATGTATTCACATTCGAAATTGTCTTTGACCAGTTCGTACGTTTCGCGGGTGATTTGAATTTTACCGCTTGCGCCATGGCTTTGCATGCGGCTGGCGGTATTCACCATATCTCCCCATAACGCATAGAAGAATTTTTTGCGGCCAATGACACCTCCAATAAGGGAGCCCGAATTCAACCCGATGCGAATTTCAATGGGATGTTTGCCGCCCAGGAATTCCTCCCTTTTGACATATTCCTGCATATCCAGCGCCAGTTGTGCAAGGACAGTTGCATGGTCAGGTCTGGGCGTTGGCACACCTGCAGCTACCATATAGCCATCGCCTGCAACCTGAATTTTTTCGACGTCATACTTGTCCACGAGTTCATCAAAGTGCGAAAATAACTCGTTGAGCATATCAACAACTTCATGTGGAGCGAAGCGGGCGGAAATGGGTGTGAAGTTTACGATGTCGGCAAATAACACACTGGCCGCGCTGAATTCCTCCGCGATGGTTTCATTGCTTTGCTTTAGTTTTTCGGCGATTCTTTCAGGCAAGACATTATAGAGAAGTTTATCGGCCTGGTCGCGCTGTGCCTGGATAGTGAGTTTTTGCAGGAAATCTCTGCGGGTATATCGTTCGAGGTTGTAACTTGTGAACATTCCAATCACGTTCGCACTCAGTAAGAAAAAATTGTGCAGGATAAAGATTAAAGTGCCTGTCTCAGACTCCAGCCGTTGCTTGATTATGATGTTGGCATATTCATACCCCACTAAAATGATCAGGTTTGCCAACACCGCATAACGAAAGCGCAGACGCGATAATCCATACGCCCACATGGAGGTCAGGAGGAGTCCGCTAAAATAAAATCTGCTTGCGGATTCCTCCTCGAGTGCGACGATTATTCCGGCGACAACCCCCAGCCCCGCCACCGCGACACCCACGCACACCAAAGATTGAATGTGTTTTTGATATCGCGTATTGTAGGAGGCCACTAGGAGCAGGATGAAAAACGGGACAACGATGGCATAGCGAATGAACCAGATGATGTTTTTGGAAATGGGTACAGCATAAATATCCAGGATCCCAAACAAGGAATATAAAACAATCCCTAAAAACATTGCGAAGCGCATGGTGGAGATGGTATTGAAATGATAGTCTTCACGAAATTGTGCTTCGATTTCAGCGGGAAATCGAAGTTTATCGGCATAGGCGTAAAGAGTATCGAACATCGGTCGATTTTCCGTAGTAACGACTTCAGTCGTTTTTGACATTATCATCCCAACCTTTTCCAAAATCATCAGGCGGCTTGTATGCTTTCCATTGCTTTTGGAGCCAATCTTCACCTTTGTCTTCAAAATACATTAGTAGACTTGACCATGGCCACTCATATGGATCGCTTACATAACCATGTTTTACTGGATTGTAATGGATATAATTGAATGCCAGATGAAGATGCTCATCGTTTCTTATATAAGTGTCCGCAAACTTATACCAGATGCGACGTTTTCCCGTTAAGTGATCTTCAATATTCCATTGTCGTGATGTTGTACCATGTAAATGTTTGAGAGCAGCTGACACATCATCTAATGATTGGACACTCATCAAAGCGTGGTAGTGATTTGGTAAAACAACCCAGGCAATTAGATCCTGCGTGATTGCTTTAAGTGTATTTAATAGCCGTGCTTCAAACTCCGTTCGGCGTTTTGATGAATTCATGATTGCCTGGTGCTCAAAGTTTGCTGCCGAAATCAGATAAGCCCCTGCATCTCGAAATGGATGTGGAGGTGCATGCAATGGATAGCCGCGCTGGCGACGATAATGGACTATTTCTTCGCGTTCTTTGGGAGACAGTTTGCGATATTGGTAAGGCATGGTGTGTAAAGGACGACTAAAGTCGTCACTACGTTTTTGGCAAATCCAACAACAGCACTTCAGCCAATAATCTTGAATTTACATTTCTATCCATCTTTTCCAACGCATTTTCGAGGCCGCTCACGACGCCGCGTGCGGCAGACAAATCCAACCGTCCAGCGAGATCCTCGATTTCTACATTGCGATCCACATTGATCAGTGGCGTCTTGGCTTGTGCGGTTCGCAACATCACGTCGCGCCAGTACGATAGCCAGATCAAGATGGCCTGCCGCATGGTCTCCTTGTCTCGTGCCAGTTTATCGGCATAAGCGAATTTCTCCACGCGTGAGGCGACGATCAAACTTTGCATGTCATTCAAACGTTCTTCCCGTTTCTCAAGCAGGGCCTCGCTCTCGATCAACTGGCGCGCGTACCCGAATCTCCCGCCTGAAATATGAGCGATTAACTTTGCGCGGCCGGTCTCGAAACCTCTCAGCTCCAATTCGCGGCTCACGTCTTCAACGCGCAGGGGCCTCAATCGAAGCACTTCACAGCGTGAAACGATTGTTGGTAAAAGTTGTTCCGGGTTATCAGCCGTCAATATCAAAACAGCATAGGAAGGCGCTTCTTCGAGTGTTTTCAACAAAGCATTCGCGGCGTTATCGTTTGCTTCCTGAAAGCGCAAAAAGATCGCCACGCGATAGTCCGATTGATATGGCTTGAACGTTAACGTCCGCCGCGTCTCACGGATCTGGTCCACTTTCAATGTGCCGCCGTCCGTTTCGGCTTCGATAACGGTCAAGTCTGCATGCTGCATGGCTTCGATCTGTTTGCAGGCGCGGCACTGTCCGCATGGGATCCCTGCGTGCGGGGGCGTTTGGCAGTTCAAGGCCTGGGCGAAGCGCAACGCCAGAGTACGGCGGCCCAGGCCTGGAGGTCCGGCGAAAAGATAGGCATGGCGCGTCGTACCATTGACAACATGCTTCTTTAGCATATCCACGGCCCATTCGTGGCCGACCAGGTTCCAGTTATTGTTCATCAACAGTAATCGTAAATCGTCAACCGTGAATCGTCAATCTCTAATCCCCAATTACCAATCTCTGGTCATTATTCTTGTCCTGCCCTCAACCGCATAAAAGACTCGAATCGTTCAGGATGCACGCGTCCCTCTTTGAGCGCGGCCAACACTGCACAATTGGGTTCGTGTGTATGCGTGCAATCACTGAACTGGCAGTTCTGCACAAGCTCGCGCAATTCAGGGAAGTACGCTTCCATCTCCTCAGGCTCGGTATCCCACAAAGCTAGTGACTTCCATCCCGGTGTATCTCCCACATACCCTCCGCCCACCAGCGGAAACATCTGACGCGTCACCGTCGTATGTTTACCTTTGCCCATCGCCATGCTGATCTCGTTCACAGCCAGACCAAGCCCAGGCTGGATCTCATTGAGCAGACTGGACTTGCCCGCACCACTTGGCCCCGCCAGCGCGGAAATTTTATTCTTCAACACAGTATGCAATTCATCAATGCCCGCGCCCGTTTTGGTCGAAGAGTAGATCACACGATAGCCCAGCGGCTCATACAGACCAAAAATTTCCCTTGCATTTTTCACAAGATCAGTCTTATTGGCAACAATGACTGCCGGGATCTTTTGTTTCTCTGCGATGACGAGAAAACGATCCAACATTCTTAATTTTGGATTTGGATGCGCACACGCAAAGACGAAGACTGCCTGATCGGCATTTGCCAGCAAGACCTGCTGATACTCACCCTGCGGCCTCGGGTCAAGCCGGACGATGGCCCGCGTCCGTTTTTCGACTTCTTCTATCGCCCCCGTACCATCCGTTGAAAGCGTGATCCGAACTTTATCGCCAATTGCCGCGATATCACCCGTTGCCCTGCCCTGTTTCAATTTGCCACGCAACTGACAAACAATAAGGCCCTGCCCGGTCTCCACGGTAAAGAAACCAGACTGGGCCTTGATGATCAGACCATTATATGTTGTCTTACTCACAAAATAATTTGCCTACTCTTTTATCCTTGCTCAAGCTACCCGTCCTCAGTGGCGGGTTCTCAGCAATCCATCGCCGAGGACGGCGATGTGAGCATATCGTTTATGGTTCCGGTGTTTCGGTCGGAATACCGCCGAAAGGAGTCGGAGTCTCCGTCACCCCGAAGTTCGATTCAAACCAGTATAGAGTTTGCGGCCGGCCAAAGTAATACGTTTCGACAATCCGTTTAAAGACGGGCGCGGCATAATCGGATCCTTCGCCCGCGTTCTCGAGAACGACTGCTATGGCGATATCCGGCTGGCCCGTGCTCTCGCTTGCAAGCGTATAACCCGCGAACCAGGCATGCGGGTCGCCGCTCCCGGATTCGGCTGTGCCTGTCTTTCCGGCGACCGGGATCTGCAAGCCGCGCAACCGGAAATTGGCTGTGCCGCGCTCGTCGTTCACGACCGCGATCATTGCATCCTGAATGACCTGCAGGCGCTCCGGAGTGACAGGCAGGGTGCCGCCTGCTTCCGGTTTGAATATGGCTGTTGGCTCTCCCTCGATATCCTGGATCTTTTCCACCAGCTGCGGGCGATATAACGTGCCGCCATTCCCAAGCGCGGCCATGAACGTGGCGACTTGCAATGGGGTGACCTGCACCTCACCCTGACCGATCGATTGGTTGACCACATCAATGACGGTTGGCGGGTCAACGATACGGCCACTTTCCTCTTCAACCTGCTCAATGCCAGTCGGCTGGCCCAGCCCGAAAGCGCGCGCCATCCTTGCGATATCGTCCTTGCGATTGTTCTGAAACAGGGTGTAGCCGATATCCCAGAAGAATGGGTTGCAGGAACGCATCAATCCCTCGGGAAGTGTCAACACCCCGGAAGGGACGCTATCTGGTGTATCGCATTGAAGCCCTGCCTGTAATCTCTTCTGGCAATGATCCCATGTCCAATCGTGACGTATCTGATCGGGCAGTTTGGTCCAATCATACTGGCAGTCTAATGTTGTTTCGGGGACATATAAGCCGCTCTCCATGCCTGCAGACATAGTAATGACCTTGAATACCGAGCCAAGCGGGTATTGTCCTTGTGCGGCGCGGTTGACGAGCGGATTATCCAATCTTTCGAATAACTCTGCGATGTGAGATCCGGCATTTGGACTATTTGAAAAAGCATTCGAATCAAAATCAGGTGAGGAGGCCATAGCGAGGACGCGTCCCGTATCGCGCTCGAGTACAACGACTGCGCCCCTGAATCCTTCAATAGCTTCCTCCGCGTAGAACTGTAGGTTGCGGTCAATTGTCAAAAAAACCGAATCAGCAGGCTTTGGCTCACTCTCACCCACCTTGGTCACAATTGCACCTGTGGATGGATTGACTACGTAGAGTATCCCGCCATGCTGACCGGCAAGATAATCCTCCGCCCACCTTTCAATTCCCGTCACGCCGACTCTTTCATCCCCACGATAGCCAAGCCGGCGATAAGTTTCCATATTTTCTTCAGAAATGAGTTGGGTATAACCGACAATATTGGAGCCGACACCCTGCTCGAAATAATAACGAGAGTTGTATTCTGTCCATAGAAGCCCACTGGGTGAAACGGATCGGATGCGCTCGGATTCCTGTTCTGACGCCTCACAGAGCGGGATAGGGTAGAGCGCCGGGGTGTTAATAATCTCTTCAGCCAGAACTTCAGGGCTGATGCCGCACAGGTTCGAGGCTTCTGAGAGCAATGTGCCCAAACTTTCCTCTGTGACGTTTCCAGGGATAACATGGAATGCATATGCATCAGACTGGGCTGCGAGCACATCGCCATCCCGGTCATAGATCTCACCGCGCGAGGGAATGTTGTATTCCATTCTTAACGCGTTGCCGCCTGCAAGCTCAGGCAGGATGAGCGCATCTTCCCATTGAAGTTTCCATTGAGCGTTTTCCAGGGTGAGGCGGGAAACCATATCGCGCTGAATATCTCCAACCAATGCTGTGTGGTAAGTGACGCGGTAAGCGACTTCTGCTGAGTAGGGGTTTACCAGCGATGACAGCACTTCATAATCAAAGGAGCCCGCGCTCATTTCGTTCAAGGAATCACGGTTGCGTCTGGCAAAATCTTCGAGAGAGATCGAATCCTGGCTGACCTTGCTCAACATTGCATACATCCCGTTGTAATCGTCAGCCTTGAACGCGTCCAGATAGGCTGCCATGGCCGCGTCCGCGCTGGGTGCGGATTCAACGGTGACAAGCGGTGGTGGGAGTGGCGTATCGGTGGGGAAAAATGCCTCCCCAATTCCAGTGGGACCACAGGCGCTTAGAAAAGTCAGGATGAGGATAATATGTAACCAGCGAAGAACTTTCATTCTTTACCTTTCAACGGATCATAAAGGTAGGTCGGGCTTGAAGCCCGACGAAGCAATCCAATTTGACAAGGAGACTGCTTCGCCCTACAGGCTCGCAGTGACATGTTTCTTTTACATTTCACCGCGCAGTATCGCCTCAGAAACAGGGCACCTTCGGTATTCCAAAAGTGTTTCGCAATTTGCAAAAACTTCCGTGTTTGGCTGGAGATTGATCTTCCGCATCATTCGGATGACATGACACATTGGCAGTCCCATCACGTTGGCATAACATCCGCTCATATTTTCCACAGGGTGAAATTCCGGATGTTGGATTGCGTATGCGCCGGCCTTATCGAGCGGGTCGCCTGTTTGTACGTAGGCATCGATCTCTTCGTCCGAATAGCTGCGCATGGGCACGTCGGTAACGCAGAGATCTTTGAGGAGCAGCCCGTCGCTCAGACGGAGCAGGGCAACCCCGGTGTAGACCTGATGCGTATATCCGCGTAAGCGTTTGAGCATTGCGATAGCTTCCGCATTGTCTTTCGGTTTGCCCAGGATGTCCATTCCATCCACAACTGCAGTATCAGCCGCAAGAACGATCCGGTCTGCATCAGCCCTGATAGTGTGCGCTTTTGTTTCGGCAAGCCTTAGCACATAATCGGTGGGTGACTCGCCCTGGGGTAACTGGCTCTCATCTACATCGGCAGCTGAAACGCTGAATGTCCAGCCGGCCAGGGCAAGCAATTGACGCCGTCGCGGCGAGTTGGATGCCAGCACGAGCACATGCTTTTCGGTCACGGGGAAAGATTCTAACACACCCCCATCCCAACCTTCTCGCGTCTCAACCAGTGGAAATAGGGGATGGGACGCATGGTACAATGCGAGAAATTATCTCCTTGTGAGGAGGTGGATGTGAAGGAACTGGAAGAACGAATTCTAAGAGATGGTAAAGATTTAGGTGGGGGAATTTTAAAGGTGGATAGTTTTGTCAATCATCAAGTGGACCCGCTTTTAATGGATGCATGTGGAAAGGAGTTTGCCCGGCGCTTCGCCCGCCTCGGCGCGACGAAGGTCTTGACTGCCGAGATCTCGGGCATTGCACCGGCTCTGACGACCGCCATCCATCTCGGGCTGCCGGTGGTATACGCGCGCAAGACGAAACCAATCACCATGCCGGACCAGGTCTATCTCACATTGGCGCCATCACATACAAAAGGACGGATGGTGGAGTTAATCGTCTCGCCTGAATATTTGGCCAATGGCGAAAAGGTGTTGATCATCGACGATTTTCTGGCGAGCGGTCAAACGATCCTGGGTTTAGCACGCTTAGCAGAAGCATCAGGCTCCAAAATCATCGGCATCGGCGCGTTGATCGAAAAGACGTTCGAAGGCGGGCGCGATGCTTTGAAAGTATTGGGCGTGCCGATTGAGTCGCTGGCGCGCATCACTGCGATGGAAGACGGCAAGATTGTGTTTGGGGAGTCTTCGTAGTTCAAAGGCAATAGTCACTTCGGGATTGCTCACCTGCACTTGCACGCAGGTGCAAGTGTCGCAAAAGTGACTATCACCTACGCTAATGTATAAACTACTCCACTACTTCACTCCGCTAGTAGGCTGGATATTTTCCCACATGAGCTTTGTCATCCCTGTAAAACGATTGCGTGAGACGGATGCATTGCTGGCGTTTTATCACCCAAGGCCATCCTATCCCTTTCATGTTTTACTCCTGCCGAAGAAAGCTGTTCCTTCGTTAAAAGAATTTGATGCAGCAGACACGATTTTTCTCACAGATCTTTATTCCACCGTACAAAGCCTTATAGAGGAATTCAAGCTCCCTGCCTGGCGTCTGATCGTCAATGACGGGGAGTATCAGGATTTTCCGCAGTTGCATTTTCATTTGATTTCGCCCTCACCCCGACCCCTCTCCCGAGGGGAGAGGGATGTCCGAAGGACAGGCTGAGGGAACATGGACTCCGTTGCCATTCTCGACTTCGGTTCTCAATATGCACAGATCATCGCGCGGCGGGTGCGCGAGGCACACGTCTATTGTGAGTTGTTTCCATGGGACGCGCCCATGGAGAAGATCCTCTCCATCGCTCCAAAAGGCTTCATCTTATCCGGAGGGCCAAAATCGGTTTACGAAGAGGGCGCGCCCTACATTCAGGACTTCATTATCAAAACAGGTTTGCCAATCCTTGGGATCTGTTATGGAATGCAGGCATTGACTCATGCGCTCGGTGGACAGGTGGATCCCTCCGCGCAGCGCGAATACGGTCCTGCCGTAATCGAGCCAACGACACACGGTACTATGCTCGATGAGATCTCCCAAGTGTGGATGTCGCACGGTGACCGCATCACGCGCATGCCTGAGGGTTTCACCGTGCTGGCAAGGAGCGGCAACAGTCCCTTCGCGGCGATTGGTGACATGAGGCGGAAGTACTTTGGCGTGCAGTTCCATCCCGAAGTGCATCACACGCCGAATGGGGAGAAATTGCTCAAGCACTTTGTACTTGATATTTGCGGGGTGAAACCGAATTGGACTCCTGCATCCATTATCGAAGAATCAGTCACGCGCATTCGCAAGCAAGTTGGAAATGAGCGTGTGCTCGCGGCTGTTAGCGGCGGCGTAGATTCGTCCGTCGCGGCGGCGCTTGTCCATAAAGCCATCGGGGACCAGCTGGTGGCTGTTTTTGTGGATACGGGTCTTCTGCGGAAGAACGAAGGCGAGCAGGTCGCTTCGGCATTTCGGGAACATCTGGGTGCTGAACTACTAACCGTTGATACAGCTGACGGGTTCCTCGACACGCTCATGGGAGTTACTGAACCGGAGGAAAAACGCAGGATCGTTGGAGAGAAATTCATTCGTGTGTTTGAAGAACAGGCGAAGCAACTCGGCCAGCCAAAATTTTTAGTGCAGGGGACCATTTACCCGGATGTCGTTGAGTCGTCCGCGCCGGAGCGGAATAAAGCGGAGAAGATCAAGACTCATCACAATGTTGGAGGGCTGCCTGAGGATATGCAGTTTGAACTGGTTGAGCCGCTGAGATATTTGTTCAAGGATGAGGTGCGCGCCGTTGGTGAAGCACTTGGCTTGCCTGAGTCACTGGTCTGGCGGCAACCGTTCCCAGGTCCGGGCCTGACCGTGCGCTGTCTCGGGGAGGTGACGCGCGAGCGAGTGTCCCGTTTGCGGGCGGCGGATGCGATCCTGATCGAGGAATTATCCAAAGCAGGCTTTTTGGGGATGCATGGTGCTTCCAGAGGTTCAAATGCTACACAGACCGTGTCACAGGCATTTGTGGTGCTGCTTCCCGTAAGGTCGGTTGGCGTGATGGGGGATCAAAGGACTTACCAGGAAGCGGCTGCGATCCGCGCCGTAACCACTGAGGATTTCATGACCGCTGACTGGGCGCGCCTGCCGCATGACCTGCTGGCAAAGGTGGCAAACCGCATAGTGAACGAAGTAGACGGAATCAATCGGGTCGTGTATGATATTACGAGCAAGCCACCCGCTACGATTGAATGGGAGTGACCATGAACTTTGATTTTGGGGAAGTGCTGAGCCGTGCCTGGCAACTGACCTGGAAGCACAAAGTGCTGTGGGTATATGGATTTTTGCAGACAATGGCAGGTCTTCTACTCGTGCCGGTGGCAGTCATCCCCGCATTTGCTCCATTGATATCAGACCGGCCTGTGGGAATAGTCGATGAGCCATGGTTCTTCTTGATTTTCATGGTTGGTTTCTTTGTAGTTATGCTTACCCTATATCCTCTAAGCGTGATCGTGAATGGGGCGCTTTCAGTTGGCGCGTTGCGCGCAGAACAGGGTGAAGAGAAGCTATCCTTTATGGAGTTGATCCGCGAGAGTTTGCTGTTCTTCTGGCGACTCCTGGGATTAATGCTTTTATTTACAGTTGGAATGATGCTGGCGATGTTTGCATTCAACGCATTACAGGCGATCCTTTCCGTGGTGACATTGGGACTCGCCGCCCTATGTCTGGCACCGCTCTCGTTCCTGCTGTATCCGGCGCTTTTTGTCTGGCATGTGTGCCTGGAACAGTCCATGTCTGCAATTGTGGCAGATAACATGAATGTAATGGATGCTGCCCGGCAAGGCTGGCAGGTCTTTAGAAATAATATTGCGGGTGTTGTCGTTGTTGGTTTGGTGCTATATTTTGGCATTGGTCTTATTGTTGGGATCGCTATTATTCCGGTAGTAGTTCCATTCTTTGCTCTTCCCTTTGCATCTGGAGTGGAAGAATTCAATCGCAGTATTCTTCCCGTGGCGGGCATTTGCGCGGCAGTCTATCTGCCTGTGTTCGCGATCTTTCAAGGAGCAATGCTGGCTCTTATGAAAACCGGCTGGATGTTGACTTACCTGCGTTTGACACGCAGTCCAAAATTACAACCGCTTCTACAAGAAGCAGCAGCATAAAGGAGTCACAATGAGTTTCAACTTTGGGGAAGTCCTGTCTCGTGCATGGCAAATCGTTTGGAAACACAAGGTCCTGTGGGTTTTCGGTATTTTCGCGGGCTGCTCCCGTGGTGGTGGCGGTGGAGGGGGCGGAGGTGGCTCTGGAATTGAAACCGGCACTCAACAGCCGTTCCCGGAACTTCAGCGGTTCTTTGAGCAGATCGGACAATGGATCGATAACAATGCTTGGATCATTGCAGTGTTTATCGTTTTCATCCTTGTACTGGTCGTATTGAGCATCTTCCTTGGAACGATCGGGAGAATAGGCTTGATCAAAGGCACATATAGAGCCGAACAAGGTACAGAGCAGATGATATTTGGTGAACTGTTCTCTGAGAGCATGCCTTATTTCTGGCGCGTCTTCGGGTTGTCGCTTTTGATCGGGCTATTGTTTCTGCTGATCTTTCTCCCACTGATATTCTTTGGCATAATCACGGCAGGGATTGGCTTTATATGCATCATTCCTTTGTTGTGCCTTTTGATCCCGATCTCCTGGGCGGTTATGGTTGTGATCGAACAGGCCAATGCTGCCATTGTTCTCGAAGACCTGGGGATCGGCGATGGCCTGCGCAGAGGCTGGGAAGTCGTGAGAGCCAATATCGGGACGATGATCCTGATGGCGCTTATCCTCTTCATCGGCTCGGCCGTTGTCGGTATTGTGCTTGCCATCCCCTTGATCGTCGCTGTGGTCCCGCTGGTGATTGGTTCTGCAGCAGGGGCAGAAAGAACTCCGCTCTTGATCGCGGGAGTATGTTGCGCTGTTTACCTGCCGATCCTTCTGCTATTGAACGGGATACTGACGGCTTACATCCAGTCCGCATGGGCACTTACGTATATGCGGCTGACGAAGCCGCAGGATAACGTTCCCGTAGTACTTGAGGCGAATGCGTAGAAACTTTGCGATCGTTCTAAGCGTAAGCCTGCTTGCGCTTCCGTTGGCGTTCGTCGCGCCTCAAACCGCGCGCGCACAGGCAGATGCACATACTGAGATCGCCTCGATCGACGCACAGGATTTCCCTCAAGTCTCCGCGCTCGTGGACATTTACGACGCGAGCGGTCAGGTCATTGCCGGCCTTCGGCCCAGTGACCTGACCGCCTACGAAGACGGCCAGCCGCGTCCTGTCGATACGCTGACCGAATCCGCGACGCCGGTGCAGATCGTGGTTGCCATCAACCCTGGGCCTGGTCTGGCTGTGCGCGATGGGAATGCCGTCCAGCGCTTCACACATGTGGTGGGGGCATTAAGCCAGTGGGTGGGTGCGCAACCTGACGATGCACGCGACGACTTGAGTCTGGTCTCGTTATCCGGCTCGCTTATCACCCATGCAAATATAAAAGATTGGTTCGTGAGCCTGGATTCATTTAAGCCGGATTTTCGCAACACAACTCCCAACCTGCAAACCCTTTCCATCGCGCTCGATACAGTCAACGCGGCCGTCCCGCAGCCAGGCATGAAACGTGCCATCCTTTTCATCACGCCGCACATGGATGACCCGAATATCGATAATGCCATCGCGCCCTTGATCCAGACTGCTCTGGATTCAAAAGTGCGCGTCTTCGTCTGGTATGTGGATGCAGAAGAATATTTTGTCACGGCCAGCGCAAACGCGTTCAAATCGCTTGCACTGCAAACAAGCGGAACATTCTTTGCGTTTTCAGGAAAAGAAGCTTTCCCAGACCTGGATCTGTCCCTTACTCCCCTGCGGCATACCTACGTACTAACGTATACCTCCTCACTCTCGACATCGGGTGAACATTCACTTGGCATCCAGGTTGAGTCGCCGCAGGGAACGCTCCTCACGCTGGATAAAAGTTTCAGCGTGGATATCCAGCCTCCGAACCCGATCTTCATTTCACCGCCATTGCAGATCACGCGCCGCCCTCCCGCTGAGGATCCATACAATACGGATGTATTGTTGCCGGATCAGCAGGTTATTGAGATCATCGTCGAATTCCCTGACGGGCATTCGCGCGAATTGAAGCAAACTTCTTTATATGTGGATGGTCAGCTGGTCGCAGAGAATTCGTCCGAACCTTTTGAAAAGTTTGTCTGGGATTTGAGCGTTTACGAAAAAAGTGGCCAGCACGAGATCATCGTCAAGGCAGAAGATGTACTGGGTTTGCAGAAATCCAGCATGGGGATTCCAGTTACCTTGACCCTGATGCAGCCGCCCAGAGGCATACAGGCCTGGCTCGCGCGATACCGCTCCTATTTGGTCCTGGGCGCTATTGGCCTGGCTGGGCTGGCACTGCTGACTATTCTCTTAAAGGGCAGGGTAGGAGGCGAGTTATTCAGAGGACGCCGTGAAACCCGCAAGCGCTTCGAAGACCCCCTCACACAACCTGTTGTAGCATTGACGGAGCCATCCATTCCGGCTACAAAGAAATCAAAGACAGAACCGCGCCGCAAGAGCTGGCTGCAAGCCAAGCCACATCGGGTGGCAGAGGCGCCAGCTTATCTGATCCGCTTAACAAATGGCGGCGAGCCTGCCAGTGTTTCACCCATCCCAGTCGTGGAGAAGGATCTGACGATTGGCACAGATCCCGTACAATCCATGCGCGTGCTGGATGATCTGTCCATTTCACCGCTGCATGCCCACATTAAACAGGCCGAAGACGGAGGCTTTATCATTTATGATCATGGTTCGGTTGCAGGCACATGGGTGAATTACGAACCTGTACCGCGTGAGGGCCGTCGCCTGGCGCATGGAGACAGGATTCACTTTGGGCAATTATTCTACCGCTTTGACCTGAACCGGCCCCCGGCTGCGTCTGAACCGAAGGTCATCTCAAAGAAATCCGCCTCATGATACGTACCCCGCGCGCTCATCTTAATGTTGAGGCTCAAACGCACCCCGGCATGACGGGCAAGAACAATGAAGACCGTTATGCGGTGGCTTCGTTTGTACTCGGTCGAAAGAACAGGATGCCCGTGCTCTTTGCCGTGCTTGCCGATGGCATTGGCGGGCACCGCGGCGGTGAGGTCGCCGCGGAACTTGCGGTTAATCATATTATGCAGGAAGTCGCTCAAAGCGATGGGCGGCATACACGTCAGACCATCGCACGCGCAGTCGCTGAGGCTAGCGATGCCATCGCCGCCCATTCTGCTTCGAAGGATGATTTGAAAGGCATGGGCTCAACCTGTGCCACTGCCTGGATCATCGGCGACAAGCTTTATACTGCTTATGTGGGGGATTCGCGCATTTATCTTATCCGCAGTGGGCGCATTCAACAGTTGACGGTTGACCATAGCTGGGTGCAGGAGGCAATTGAGAAGGGCGTGCTTACGCCTGAGAGGGCCCGTGAGCACCCAAATGTACATGTCATCCGCCGGTATCTTGGTTCGCCAGCTCCTCCTGAGCCGGATTTCCGCATGAAATTATCTGGTAATGAAGGAGATCGACCCACAGAGAGCAATCAAGGTTTTCAGTTATTACCTGATGATGTTCTGCTTTTATGCAGTGACGGTCTGACAGATCTGGTGTGGAATGATGAGATCCTTGAGGTGATCCGCTCGAAACCCAATTTGAAGGAGGCCGCGCGCGCACTGATTGAACTTGCGAACGGGCGTGGAGGGCATGATAACACTACGGTTGTTTTGATCTCGGTGCCGTCCAATTTCAAGCTGATTGTCAGGAATAGCCCGGACTGGCTGCCGTGGATCATCGGAGGGGTGGCGGGCTTGGTCTTCGTTCTGGTCGCCGCTTCTTTCCTAACCCTTACCCTGCTGAGGCGAAATACAAACGTGACTCTCACCCCGACCGTTTCCTTGACACCCCTGCCTACGCTGACTCCTGTACTCCAGCCAACCGCTACTGCTATGCTCCTGCCCACAGCAACGTCCCTGCCCAATATACCGTTACCCGTCGCGCCGACATATACCCCTTGGCCAACGAATACGGTGGTACCATAATTTGCAACGGCCGCTGTTCTCGGTGGCGGGGACCCCCTCAAGCAAACTTATGAGGAGAAAATTATGCCAGTCAAACATTCAAATGAGGTAGAGGCCAAAAATGTGGCCGCCGGAAAGGACACGATCATCCAGGTCCTCATCTCCGCGCAGGAAGGCCCGAATTTTGCCTTGCGCCGCTTCACCATGCAAAAGGGAGGCGGGATGCCGCGTCACACGAACACGCTGGAACACGAGCAATACGTCTTACGCGGAGAGGCGAGGATCACAATCGGCGAAGAAACTCATTATGTGAAAGCAGGCGATGTCGTTTTTATCCCCGAAGGCGCCATCCATTCTTATGAAAATACGGGTGAAGAGCCGTTCGAGTTCCTGTGCATTA
>DASWKT010000428.1:0-3781 GCA_036396515.1 Anaerolineales bacterium
GAGAAGCATGTGCGCGCAGCCCTGAGGATCTTAGGCAGTCCCATCCCCAACACCCGTGCTCAGTTTGCACTCGGCCTGATCCCGCAAATTGTTCGACAAGCATTTCACCGTTATTTCCCAGCTCGTTATATTGGGTCACTTAAGGGACGTGAACGGGAGGTCGCCATTGAAGCTTCCCGTCTCTATGAGTTGATGGGTAGGATCTACTTCTATTCGCAAGAGACGCTCCCGATTATGTATTGCATACTTCGTTTCATGAACACTGCTGAAAAAGCGGGCCCATCCCCTGAGTTGGCGTCGTCCTATGCGGGGATGGCAGTGCTGGCTGGATTTGCCCAGCTGCATCCACTTGCCGAGACTTATGTGGAGCGGGCGCTGGCGGTTGCAAAAGAAGTGAACCAGCCATCCAACCTGATTACAGTGAATGTGGTGACCAGCGTCTATCAAATCACAGTCGGGAAATGGGATGAGGTACGCGCCAGGGCGGAGGAAGCCAAAGCCATTTGCGAGCAGGTGGGCGATTATCGTCAATGGGGCGATTCCACTGTTTTGCTGGCGGAGAACGCATTGATCTCTGGCAATATTCAACATGCAATGCATATCCAAAATATTTTGCTTGAAGATGCGCGCCGAAGGCGCAACCCCCTCCAGCAATGTTGGGGATTGTTCGGGGTCGCGGCGAACAGCATTCGGCTGGGGAAGGAAGAGGTGGCCATCCCCATGTTGGAGGAAGCTCTTCAAATCCTGGATGAGCTTCCCAATCTTGCGTCTTCGATCAATACATCCGGACAGCTCGCGCTCGCATATTTACGTCTCGGTCAGGACGAAAAGGCTCTGACTCACGCCGACAAGGTTCTTGATTTGGCCGCGAACATATCGCCGACTGTTTATTCCATGGACATCGGATTTGCCGCCGCAGCTGATGTGTATTTTGAACTATGGGAAAAATCGCTTCAGGATCCAAGCCGACAACTGGATGCCGATAAATATAAATCGTCCGCCCAAAAAGCGATGAAACTCCTACGCGCCTTCCAAAAGGTGTTTCCGATTGGCGAGTCTGTTATGTCCTATTATCAGGGCTGGTATGACTGGATCGTGGGCAATTATGAAAAGGCAATAAAATCTCTGCACAAGGGATTGGAAGCCGCCCAGAAATTCAACATGCCTTATGAAGAAGGATTGATCCGGATCAGACTGGCTTTATACGCGCAGGATACTCCTGACGCTCGAAAAAAGCATGTCTGGCGTGCGCTCGAGATTTTTGAGAAGATGGGTGCCGCCCGCGAGTTAAAACTGGCACAAGAGGAAGCGCAAAAAGCTGGAATCTAAAAATTCAGACTGCGAGGGAAATGATGAAGACCATCGCATATGAGAATTTGAGAGGGGAAATTCCCGGCCCTTCACCTGTGCCATTACTTGGCTGGCTACCGTGGCTTACTCAGTTTGCCTTCAATCCCCTGTCTTCGCTCGAGGGTCTTCGTAAACGATACGGAAACCTGATCAAACTGGGGAGCGCAAAGTATCCTGCAATCATCATATTCGACCCTGACCATAACCGGCATGTTTTGCGCGACCCTTCCGTGTTCTATAGCTACGATACGGAACTGGTTCCCATACCTTTTCCCAAAGATAGTTCGATCACTCGTGTAACGACTGGCTTGCCTCTCATGAACGGACCGCGTCACAATGACCATCGCACTGCGTTGCTTCCATACTTTCATAAAAAATTCATTACCCGTTATCACGATGCCTGTATCGAAGTGACCGAAAGAAAAATCGCCTCGTGGAAGGTTGGCATGGAAGTAGACATGCGTTCTGAGATGGAACAACTCGCCATGTGGCTGGCAACTGAGCCTGTGCTTGGCCTTGATCCTGAAAAGGAAGGCGAAGCCATTGGCCGGCAATTGGAACGTACGATGAAGATTATCTTCAATCCGTTTGCCCTTATGCTTCCCTATAACCTTCCCGGTCTCCCATTTCACAGCCTGCTGAAGAACGCGGATGAAATGGAACACATCGTTAGAAAAGTGATTGAGCGCAAAAAAGAAGAAGGTTTAACAGGGGACGATATTCTCTCCATCATGATCCAGATGCATGAGCAGAACCCCGAACGAATGAGTGAGCGCGAATTGCTTGGACACACCACCACCATGTTTCGCGGTGGTTATAATCCGAGCGGCATGGCGTTATACTGGACCATCTTTTTGCTCGGCCAGCATCCTGAAAAATTGAGGAAGGTGCTGGAAGAACTGGAACAACTGGTAAGCGGAGATATTCCCACGCCTGAGGAAGTAGAGAGTATGCCTTATCTCGAGGGCGCACTTAAGGAAGCCATGCGCCTCTTTCCCGCCGGGGCGTGGACCGCGCGCCTAGCCATGCAGGATTTTGAATTGGATTCACATCCTCTACCAAAAGGCACGTGGATCGTGATGAGTCCATATATTACACATCGCATCCCTGAAGTATTCCCCGATCCCTACAAGTTCTTGCCCGAACGCTGGCTGTCCATCCATCCTTCTGCATATGAGTTCATGCCATTCTCCGCCGGGCCGCGCTATTGCATTGGGACATCCCTGGCCATGATGCAGTTGAAGATCGCCATGTCCATTCTGCTGAAACGCCATCGCTTTACATTGAAGCCGGGCGTAAAGGTGGATTGTGCGGGGCTGAACTCTATTCGCCCTAAAAATGGATTGCCAATGATCCTCCATAGTCCCGGTGAGGAATCATTTCCGTCTCCCTTCGAAGGCAACGTGAAAAAGATCGTTGCGTTTGATTGAAGCTCATTAATACTTTGCTTCCAAGTTTACAGGTATTGATATGTCTGACCAGGCATTAACGAAATTGCTTGCCAGCTATGTGCCCAAACTGATCCAGAAACGGGTTATCCAGGATTCAGCCCCAATTACCTCGCCGCTCTTACAGGATTTTTCTGCGGTTGTTTTGTTCGCCGATATTTCCGGCTTCACCGCCCTCACCGAGACGCTCGGTGAAAAAGATCCCGTTGGCGTTGAAACGCTTGCTCGTATTCTTAATCAATACTTTGGACAGTTAATTGACATCATCCACGAATACGGGGGGGATGTGATGAAATTCGCAGGCGATGCGCTGATCGCGATGTGGCCCATTCCCACAGATCACATTCCCGAGGCAGGCTCAGGGACGGCTGATTCCGTTTCGACAGAGACTCAGCGCCAATGGACACTGCAGGTGGCCGAATGCGCGCTGAAGATCCGCGCGCAACTTCTGGGCTTCAGAACTCAAGAAAGCGCGCTATCTCTGAAGATTGCGCTTGCAACCGGTCATATCACCCACGTCCATATTGGCGGCGTTTTCAACCGCTGGGAATTTGTGATGACCGGCAGCCCTCTTGTCGAACTGGGTATTGCCAACAACCTGGCCAGGGCGGGCGATATTCTCATCAGTCCATCGGCATTCGCTCTCATAAGAAACGATGTCGACTTTGCCTCTGTTGACTTCTCCCTTAACGGAGAGATCAAAGAAGCCGCCCGATTGGAAACACTCAGGAACGCCTCTCAACTTTCCCCGGGGAAAGAACGGATTGAAATTCCCGATACTGCCCAGGCGTCGCTGCGGCCCTATATCCCGGCCTCGATCATCCATCGTATTTCTGCCGGGCAAGCTGAATGGCTTGCAGAGCTGAGAAAAATCACCATCCTTTTTATCAATCTGATTGACCCCTCGCAGATAAGCTCACTGGAGATGGCTCAAGACCTGATACGTGCTATCCAACGGATGATCTATCGTTTTGAGGGCAGTC
>DASWKT010000429.1:0-1577 GCA_036396515.1 Anaerolineales bacterium
GGTCGCGCGTGAGCGTGATTTCGATTTTTCCATGATCACGAATCGCCTCGAGAGTTTGCGGCGGGACCGTATTGATCGTTTCAGGACCGATAAGGTTATCCACATAAATGGTATCCGGATAAGCCGGATTCTTAGTGCTGGTCGAGGCCCACAATGGACGCTGGACACGCGCACCCTTAACCTTGAGATTCTCCCAACGCCGGCCGACGAAAGTCTTCTGAAACTTCTCGTAGGCGAGTTTTGCGTTCGCGATCGCCGCTTGCCCGCGCAGAGGCGAATCTTCGGGGAGCTTGGGATCAATCTTTGTATCCACGCGCGAGACGAAGAACGACGCAACCGAGGCAATGTGATCAATCGCATGTCCCGCGGCCACATGGTCTTCAAGTCCGCTGAGATAGGCCTCCATCACCTCTGCATAGCGTTTGAGTGAAAATATCAGTGTAACATTGACGTTAATGCCCACAGCAATTGCGCGTCGAATGGCAGGTACACCCTCCTTGGTCGCAGGTATCTTCACCATCAGGTTTGGGCGACGCACCCGTGCCCACAGTTGTTCGGTTTGAGCAAGAGCAGCATCTGTATCATATGCCAGCTCCGGACTGACTTCGATGCTCACGTAGCCATCAGCGCCGTTTGTTTCTTCGTACAACGGGCTGAATAGATCACAAGCGGCGCGAATATCTTCAATGGCAAGCTGCCAGAAGATTTTTTCTGCATCCCATCCGGCCCAGGCGAGGGGCATGAGCGCCGAGTCATAATCGTTGGTCTTCGCGATGGCGTTGTTGAAGATGGTCGGGTTGGATGTCATGCCGCGGATATCGCCGCGTTCGATCATGGCTTTGAGTTCCCCATTCTCCAACAATTTACGCTGGATATTGTCTAACCACAGGGACTGACCCAGAGATGTAAGTTTTGCAATTCGGTTCATAAGATCACCTCATATAGCATAGATGGTTACGGGTTCATTCTTTCCACGGACGGTTACACTTGGGATTTCCTCCGCATCAACAGGTAGTTCAGCGCAGGCCTGCAGGTATGCTTCTTGATTGAGAAGGATATCATGCTGAAGTTCCTTACTCATAGCTTGTAAACGCGCAGCCAGATTGACCGTATCGCCGATGACAGTATATTCGATGCGCTCTTTCCCGCCAACATTACCTGCCACAACTGTTCCGGTTGCTACTGCAATCCCACACTGCAATTCTGATCCACCTGAAGCAGATTGGGCTTGATTGAACTCCACCAGCGCGGCCCGCATTCCCAGTGCTGCATGGATCGCGGATAAAGCGTGATTGGGGGAAGGGTTGAGGGGTGTACCAAAGACAGCCAGAAGCGAATCACCTCCGAACTTGTTGACCATCCCGCCGTGCGAGATGATCACCTTGACCATCTGGCTCATATAACGGTTGAGCATCGAAATCAGATCTGCTGGAGGCAATCGCTCAGATAAAGAGGTGAACGAACGGATATCTGAAAAAAGGATCGTACACTCAACCAGCTGCCCGCCGAGAGCTGTCCCATGCTCCAACGCTTCCCGAGCAACTTCCGGTGAAACATACAGGTTGAGCAAATTACGA
>DASWKT010000430.1:0-8546 GCA_036396515.1 Anaerolineales bacterium
CAATGGTGCTGCTCTGTTTGGGCCGTTGGCCGGCTGTTTCGATCTTGTCTACGATATTGATTGATTATCTTACCGTACCGCGCGCCGTGACCTGCCACGTGATCTCCACCTGATCGCCTCTTGCACCCACGACCTCATCAAACAGGCATGTGACCGTACAACAGTGATTGGGAATGATACTTACATGTTCACCGATCTCGGGTTTACGCGCGCACGCCGAAAAATCCACATGCCCGTGTTCTTCTGAGAGAGCATAAATCTTGGCCTCAGGATACTCCCAGATATAACCATAGCCATCCAATCCATGCAGGTCCATCGACAGGGATTTGCTGCCCGCATCTAGGATGCCGCGCTCGGGCGTAGGCCGGCTGACGACCGTGGTGAAGACGCGCAGCGCGCACGTATCCAGCGTCACCGCGCCAGCACGAAGTGTTAACCGATCACCATAGACATAGATGCCCGCGCGATGTTCGGTCAGTTCAGGGTGCGTGTGCGCCTGCCACATCGAGGGAGTCCCGCCGCCGCTGACTCGCTCGATCTGCAAGCCGTCATCCTTCAATAGTGAGCGCGTCGCACGTACGAACTCATCCAGGTGTTCGTTAGTGGGGTATGTCATCAGCCCGCCGAAGCGCAAGTCCGGCAGACTTCCGATGAATCGTGCCAACTCAGCCGCTTCTTGTGGAGACTGCACACCGCAGCGTCCGGCGCCTGTATCACATTCAACCAGAACGCTCAATGGTACCCCGACCTTGCCAGCAGCATTGGATAGCCCGTGGATTACGAAAGCCGAATCTGCTGTAACACTGACGTTGATCCGCGCCGCGAGTGCCATCAACCGCGATAACTTGCTGGCACCGATAATATTGTAGGGGATGAAAATATCTGTAAAACCCGCCTCTGCCATGACTTCTGCTTCGCTGACCTTCTGACAGGTAATGCCGATTGCGCCCGCCTCGATTTGCATCTGGGCGATGGCAGGGATTTTGTGAGTCTTGATATGTGGACGGTTGGCGATATTATGTTCATCAAGATACTTCTGCAGACGCGTAATATTTGCTTCCATGCGGTCAATGTCCACAACAGGGACGGGTGTTTCCAATTCATCGACCTGCATACGCTATTCCTTTCCAACGTACGCTATGACCTCAATCTCCACCAGGATACCCTTCAACGGCAATTTAGTACCTACTGTTGTACGAGCCGGTTTGGGATCTGGGAAATAAGTGACATAGACTTTGTTGTAGCGATCAAAGAGAGTCATGTCATTCAGGTACGCGTTCGCCTTTACTACATCTGCCATTGTCGCACCACCCGCCTCCAGGATGGATTTGATGTTCTCGAGCACGCGTGCGGTCTGCTCTTCGATATTGTCTCCCACGATCTGCCCTGTTTCAGGATCTAGTGGTCCCTGGCCGGAGACGAAGATGAAATCGCCAGCGCGCAGCCCCTGTGAATAAGGCCCCACTGGCGCTGCGCCGGATTTGGTGGTGATTCGTTGCTTGGGCATAGATGTCTCCTTAATATCTTTGTTGGTCGAGTAGGTGGCGTACCTCCGCCGTACACCTGTACTTGCACCTGGTGCAAGTGTCGAGACCAACCGTCGTCAGAAATCCGTTGAGCTGTGGCCTCGGTACGCCCTTCGACCACCGCAAAATTATCCTCCCCAAGCTTTGCGCAATAGCTTAAGCCAATTCCCATGCATGATGGCAGCAATGTCGTCATCGCTGTAACCGCGCTTGGATAGAATTTCCGGGAGGCGCTGCAAATCTTCGATGCTATCAAGATCGGAGGGCGACTGCTCTCGGCCAAAGCCGCCATCGAGGTCACTACCAATCGCGGCATGCTGGCTGTTCCCGGCCAGCTGGCAGATGTGGTCAATGTGATCCACAACATGTGTGAGAGTAACCGATGGATTATCGCGCGCGCCGCGTACCCAGCCAGGACGCACCATCCAGTTATCCAAGGCGACCCCGATGACTCCCTTTCGGGAGATGATGGGGCGAATTTGCTTATCATCAAACTGGCGCTGATGAGGAACCAGGACCCGACAGTTGTTGTGGCTGGCGAGCACGGGACCACTGAAACAATCCAATGCCTGCCAGAAGGCTTTGTCGGAGAGGTGCGTGAGGTCGAGAAGGATCCCAAACTCCTCCATCGTGCGGAGCAGTTTGATCCCATCGGGTGTCAGCCCAAGTTCTATGGATGTACCGCCGGCATACCGGCCCGGGCCATAATGCGCGGGGCCGATGATGCGGACACCCGCCTCTTTCCAAGCCGGTAATTGCTCCGGGGCCCAGATCGGGTCGGCGCTCTCCATACTGATAACGAGACCAAGCGGGGGCTGACGCTGAAGCGGGTGCATATCCTTTTCCCAGCGCTGCCACGTGGCCATGTGATCTTCCAGCTCTGTCAGATTCGTGATCAAGCGGATATCGCCAGTCTGCTCCAATGCACGATAGTAAGCCAGCTGGCCCTGCACAATGCCATACGCTTGCAGCGGCGAGGAATAATCCAAATTCTGAATGATGCGGCCGGTGGAACGCGCCAGCAAGGTGGCAAAACAAAGCGCCACCCGTCCCTCACGCATTTCCGGCAAAGCCACTGTCCCCTGTCCACGACCGGGGCCCGAGAGCTGGCTTTCCTGTGTACGGATGGTGTATACCGAATGCTGCAAGTTGCGATTCCACTGCAGGGCGTTCCAGGCCAGGTCAAGATGGGCATCTATGATAAGCATCGAACTCATCACCTCTTCCGCAATCCATGATTTCTTCGAAATCTATAGTCAATCGATTTTCAATTTCATTTATGCCCCCACGTTTAGAAGAAGGATATTTGTTGCGCTTTGTAGCTGCGATTTGTACTTCCATGCCCTCATTTTACTATGGGACCGCAAACTTGTTTTCCCGTCGAGCCTGGATTACTCCGGACCAATCTCCCCTTCGCGCAATTCCCAGAGCACGTTGACGATGAACCAGCGCTCATTCAACTTGACCAGATGAAGGTAATCCATCAGGTAGCGGGAAATCACTTTCACGCAGGCAATATGCCGGAACACATCCTGGATAATAATCTCATATGTCCGCTCAACCTCCGGGGTATCTGAGCCACCGCCTTTACCTGTGAATTCAACCATCATTTCAGCATTGGATGGCCGACGCAATAGCCAGGTTTCCTTTTCTGGATCATATAAGAGGGTGCGCTTGACCAAATCCGGATGGAGACAGCGCCGCATCCGTTCGGCATCGGCAGAATACCAGGCTTCAATGTAATCCCGACTGGTCTGCGTAATGAGATCAATATCGTGAGAAGTAGGTGTAGACATGACAAAAAATGATAGCATGCGCTCCGGTAGTCGCATTCCTTTTGTGAGGGCGCTGCCAGGGACGGTGGCTGGCGCGCGCTCAAAGCTTCTTTTGCCAGAGCCTGGCTATCAGCCCGATTGCAAGAAATCCTCCCAACAATGGCCAAAGTGAAAATGAGCGCGCATATTGCACCGGAGCTACCTCAGCTGGTGGAGGGAGTTCCTTGTTTCGTTTCCCGCGCACCCAATTTTTGCTCACCCAGTCTATGATTTCCGGGAAGAGCTTGTTCAGCAATACCGGGACCTCGTAAATGCGGCTATAGAATAAAGCACGGCGCGGTCTCTCCACCAACTCCACGATCTTGCGTGCCAGGCGCTCGCGGCTGACCCTGCCTATCGGCAGGGATTTATAGTGAATCACACCTGGTCGTACAACTCTTTGATTGAACTCCGTACCCGATACTGAACTGGGATGAATGCGAATTACCGTTATTCCCCAGGGGCGCAATTCGCGGCGCAAGCCATCGGTCAGACCCTCGATAGCATATTTTGTGCTGGCATAGACGGTCAGTGGCGGCACCGAGATCCGGCTGGTGTAGGAACTCATATTCAGGATATAGCCGGAGCGTTGCGCTTTCATGGTAGGTATGACGTGACGAGTAAGCTCGGCCATGCCAATTACGTTTACATCATAATGCCGGCGCAATTCACCGAGAGAGAGCTCTTCGAACCAGTCATACAATCCCCAGCCAGCTATATTTGCCAGGATATCAATGCGGCCAAAGGTGTATAAGGTCGTTTGAACCAGGTTTGCGATTTGAGAGACGTCGGTTAGGTCGGTCTGCACAGGTAGAGCAGTTCCACCCATTTTGTGGATCTCACTAGCCAGGCGCTCCAGGCGTTCCGCGCGGCGCGCGGCAAGCACGGTCAATGCGCCCGCCTGAGCAAACTCACGCGCAACGGATTCCCCGATACCGGAAGAGGCTCCGGTCACGATCGCTATCTTTCCATCAATGGCAGGTCGCCTTTCCATTTTCATGGCGTTCCTCTTATTTGTGGATTAAGATGTTAATTCAATTGTGGTGTTGATGGCTGATTTGTCTTTGAAGATCTTGCCAGTAGGGGCAGACGGCTTTCGGCCCCTACTGGAGCAATCTAAAATTTTACAAAAGTATTATAGCACGCGGAAAGTTCCGAATGAATCATCTGGGAGTGCGCTAGGTATTTATCTGCAAGTAGTTCGGTTGTCCATTTACAGCATGACCTTATATATCTTCCAGGGTCAGTGGTCTTGGTTGCTTGCCATCGATATCCGTGAACCCGTATTCTTGTGCAAGCGCTGCTGCCACAAGCACCTGACCTGATTTCATCATGATTTGCGGATCAGAAGCCAGTGCTGCAACAGCACGTCCTATGAATTGCGGCGACTCCGAATTAGATAAATCAAAGTACTCACCTGCTTTGAGTACGGATTCAGTACGCACAAGACCAGGATACAACGAAACGGCTGCCACATTATGCTCTCGCAACTCATATGCCATACACGCGGCCATGCGGTCTGAGGCAGCCTTGGCTACCCCATAGGAAACTCCAGCGTTATCCTTTTGGGCCGCGAAGAATGAAATATTGACGATCAAGCCTGATCCCTGCGCGATCATGATCGGCGCGGCAAACACGCTGCTCACATAATGAGCACGTATACCGGCCTGGAACATTTTATCCCAGCGCGCGAGCGAAGTTGTCCAAAAGCCTTTTTCCTTCCAAAATTCAGTCCCATCATTGAAGTGTTCATAGCCGCCCCATACATTGTTCACGAGAATGTCCAGCCGATTTTGTTCCGCGCGGATGCGATCGAATACGGCCTCCACCTGCTGGTCATCTTGATGATCGCATTGGATCGGAATGCACTGTCCGCCCAGTTTTGCTACTTCGTCAGCAGTTTGATAAATGGTTCCCGGGAGATCGACAGCAGCCTGATTGGCTTTAACCGTTCTACCTGTAATGTAAACCGTTACACCTGCTTCACCTAATCCGAGAGTGATACCCTTTCCGATCCCACGACTGGCACCAGTAACAAGCGCCACTTTGCCTGATAATGTCTGCATCGTTCTAATTCTCCTTGAACTTAGATTCTGATCATCAAATAAGAATTTATAGACCCTCTGGATCAATATTATACGCTGATCTGAATTACTGAGGAATTTATCTTTAGTCATTCCAAATCTCATACTTGACGCTCCTCCCTCCACCCGCTATAATCTGCCCGCTCGATTGGAAATTATGTAGGGGCGGAATCCATCCGCCCATGCAAAAGTTATTAAGGAGAAAGTCTGATGCCCCCACATCCAAAGCGCAAACACTCGAAGGGCCGCCGCAACAATCGCCGCTCGCACGATGCCTTGCAACCCCGCAATCTCACCGCCTGTTCCAACTGCGGTTCGATGCGCCTTCCGCACACGGTCTGTTCCAACTGCGGATTTTACGAGGGCCGGGAAATTGTCGAAGTGAAGAAAGAAAAGAAAAAGGCCGAATAGGTCTGGGCAGCTGCCCAGACCGTACAAAGCGGGTCGTGACGAACACGACCCGTTTGTGTTTAATTTTATGTAGGGACGGACAGCTGTCTGTCCCTACATAAAATTTTGGAGGCACATGAAATTAAACCCTCAAACCACCGCGTTCGTATTTCCAGGCCAGGGCTCGCAAACCGTCGGCATGGGGAAGGATCTCGCTGAGCGTTACCCAACTGCAAAAGAGACCTTTGAAGAAGCAGACTCCATCCTTGGCTTTTCCCTCTCTTCATTAATGTGGAACGGCCCGGACACTGAATTAAATGAGACAGTCAACACCCAGCCCGCGTTATATGTACACTCGATTGCGGCATGGAGGACATTCACGCAACTTTACCCGGATTTCAAGCCTGCCACCGTTGCCGGGCATTCACTCGGCGAATTATCAGCTCTGACCGCCTCCGGCGCGTTATCCTTTGCTCATGGGCTCAGACTTGTCCGTACGCGTGGCGAATTGATGAAGCGCGCCGGAGAACTCAACCCGGGCGGCATGGCTGCCATCCTGGGTGGGGACATCCCCCTGCTTGATAAACTTTGCGCAGAGTCCAGCACAGCAGATGAGATCGTCCAGGTCGCAAACGATAATTGCCCCGGGCAGGTTGTGATCTCCGGTCACAAGCCTGCACTCGAACGCGCCATGGAGGGAGCCAAAGCAGCGGGTGCGAAACGCGCAAAGGCATTACCGGTGAGCATCGCGGCCCATTCTCCGTTGATGGATTCCATACAAAAGGAATGGGACGCGGCTGTGGATGGCTGTGCGATCGGGAGGCCAGAGATCCCTGTGCTTGGAAACGTCCATGCCAAGCCAATGCTGACAGCAGATGAATTGCGGGCGGACATCAAGGCACAGATGCAGTCGCGCGTGCGCTGGACCGAATCAGTGCAGGTGATGCTTGCAAACGGGATCCAGACCTATGTGGAGGTAGGCAGTGGGACAGTCCTGTTAGGGCTGATCAAGCGTATTGATCCATCCGCAACCGGGATCGCGTTGGGCAATCCGCAAGATTTCGCCGCGCTTGAAAGTTAATCTGCTATACTTTCCATTATGGTTGAGAGTGGCGCTCGCGTGCAACGCGTGATCGAAGAATTGACGGGGAATGAGGCTCTTTTGGAAATGCTGGAAACAGAGGCCGCAACTGAACTGCTAAATTGGGGCATCGAGTTGGCTACTTCAGTTGTGAAAAAAACGGAAGGAATGGATGAAGCTGAGGCAGAGCAGGTGCTTCTGCCGCGTTTGAAAGCAGTGCGACAAACCATGCGTTCAGTCGGGAATTGGGCGGCAGGTAAATATGTTGACCCTGAAAGCCGTGTTCAGTTAAGGGATAATCTGCTGGGATATTTCAGAGTTATTTTTGGGGAAGATGCTCGTTTGCCTTCCGCAGAGAAGATGGATGAATTGTTGCACCAGGTGGATGATACGAATAATACTCCACATCGGTTGATCTTAAAGTTAAAACAGTTGGTCGAAGAACCCAGCTAAGGAGAAGCCATGTCCCGCAGACGCCGGAGAGTTACAAGGAAGAATGCATCGGCCATGATCATTTCATTGATCATCGTGTTCGTGCTTGGCATCATATACCTAGTCACGGGGAGGGACCCATCGGGAATATTCAAAACTGCTGATACAGCATTGCCGGAAGTCGCGACCCTGGTCAACCCGCCATCAAACCTCACCCCTCAGCCGCCAGGATCTGGTGGTTGGTGGGAAGTCTATTTTACAGACCCGCTAAATGCAAAAGACCCGACCCAGTGGCAGAGTTCCATCGAAGGGCGTTTGATCGAGAAGATCAACGCTGCAAAAACTAGCATTCATATTGCGTCCTTTGAATTTGATCTGACGCCGGTTGCCGAAGCCTTGATCGCGGCAAAGCAGCGCGGTGTGGATGTGCGCTGGGTCACCGATAACGAACATGGCCTTGAAGCGGATGTGGAGCCGGGACATGGCCAATTTGCCATGTTGCAACAAAGGGGCATTGAGGTACGCTCTGATACGCGCTCGGCGTTGATGCATAATAAGTTCTGGATCTTCGATGGTAAAACGGCTTGGACCGGCTCGACCAATATTACGGTCAGTGGTGTTTTTCAGCAGAACAATAATACAGTGGTGATTCATTCACCAGAGGTCGCGGCCATCTATGAGCGTGAATTCACTGAGATGTGGGACGGACAGTACGGGCCCAATTCGCCCTCCACAGCCGACCAGCAGTCCGTAGTGGTAAATGGAACGCCAATCCAGGTTTATTTCTCGCCGGAAGATGAGGTAATGACCCGCATCATTCCCTATGTCAGGGGCGCGCAATCCAGTATCCGCTTTCTGGCATTCAGTTTTACCGATCAGCCGCTGGCACAGGCAATGATCGACCGCGCCAGCACCGGTGTGGATGTGGCCGGGGTTTTTGAAAAAGTCGGCAGTGAAACGGAGAGTGCTCAACTGGGCACTCTGTACTGTGCAAAACTACCTGTCCGCCAGGATGGCAATCCCCGGTTTTTGCATGACAAGGTGATCGTGGTGGACAACCGCTATGTGATCACGGGTTCTTTCAACTTTTCCGAAAATGCGACGGAGAGCAATGACGAGAACGTTATCATTATCGATAATCCTCAAATCGCCAGTCTATACATGCAGGAATTTGAGAGGATCTGGAACATTGCCACAGAGCCCGACCCAGCCCGGCTCC
>DASWKT010000431.1:0-4985 GCA_036396515.1 Anaerolineales bacterium
GTCAACACCGCGCCGTAGTCCGTGCCGAGCGCCACTCCCCCTTTCGACTTTGCCGCCGTGCCCAAGTTCAAAATATAGCCCACATCCCGCCCCAACGGGTCCTCTGGGATGAACGTCAATTCCGTTTCATCTTTGTTCCACAAAAAATCTCCATCCAACGTACCTTCATTGCCGCTGAACCGGAAACTGGATTCCACACTCTCAGCGTCCATCGGCTGGTTGAAGGTCAGTTTGATTTGCGGCTCAATTGGGAGCAGCTGCTCCCCGGATGGTTCCAATGTGACGACGCGCGGCCGGGATGTGGTGAAGCTCCATGTGGATTGCCCGCTTCCCGCCCCGGGGAAGCCGACACCTGTTACCGTCTTCAAACTTTGATCCAGACTGACCGTGTATTCCGTTCCCCCAGCCATGGATTGTTCGGGATAAAAAATATACGTACTGGTATTGATCCACTCGCCGCGACCCGAAACAGCGGGGTCAATGCTGAAAGCGGAAGGGTGGTCGGAAGAATCGGTACCCAGAGCAACTACCGGCTGGTTGAAGGACACAGCAATGGCCGCGTCAACATTTACATCCTCCGCGCCCTCTTGCGGCAGAAAATTCGTCGCGCGCAACTCATCTGCAACTGGGAATGAAAGCTCGATGGGTTCATCTAGCGTGAATCCGTTCACGGATTGCATGGAATTCGCGATGGTCAGCTTCAGTGTTGTGTTTGGTTGATAAGGCTGCGTGGGAGTGAATACAAGTGTCGCGACATCATTCCATGTGAAAGTCCCAGCGGGCAACCCACCCAATGCCGATTCCACTGACGCTTTATTCACCGCCTGGTTGAAATAGAAGGTGATGGGAGATCCATGACCGAGCATGCTGCCAGGCGGCGGGTCTGTTTCCACGAGCGCGGGAGGCAAGGATTGCTGAAAGGACGTCGGTGTTGGGATGGCGGGTGTGGGGGTTGAAAGGCTCGGCAATCCAGTGCAGGATGCGAGGATCAATGTGAGCAGCAGGAAACCATTTAGGATGAGAAGGAAGGGGCGTTTTGTCATAAATCCTCGATCATCGATCGACATTCCCAATTCATTATACACTTGTTGCCTTCGGATTTTCCTGGTTCGTTGACATCCCCTTTCCCAGACGGTAGAATAACTTTATCCGCAAGCTTTTCAGGAGGCTAAGATGTTAAAGGAATTCAGGGAATTTGCCATGCGCGGCAATGTAATGGACCTGGCCATCGCCGTGATCATTGGCGGGGCGTTCGGAAAGATCATCACTTCACTGGTGGCCGATGTTCTGATGCCGTTGATTGGGCTTGTCCTGGGCGGGGTAAATTTCAGCGAACTGTCTTTCACCTTTCGCGATGCAGTCATCAAGTGGGGCGCGTTCGTACAATCCATTATTGATTTCGTCATCGTTGCCTTCGTGATTTTCATGATTGTACGCACGATGAACCGCTTCAAGAAGCCGGAATCTGTTGCTGCCCCGACAACGAAAGAGTGCCCTCACTGCTTCACATCCATACCGATCAAAGCCACGCGCTGCCCGAATTGTACATCGCAACTCTAAAACGAAGCTCTCTTGTTTTCGCTCTGGCGGGGTTTTGGGAACCCTTGCACCCCGTATACGTGCCGGTAAGAACCCCGCAAGATCGCGTATAATCATCTCATGGATTTTCTCAATAAACTCAATAAACAACAATACAACGCGGTCACAGCGGGGAACGGACCTGTTTTAGTGGTGGCAGGCCCGGGGTCCGGCAAGACGCGCGTGTTGACGCAGCGCATCGCGTATCTGATCGCGGTCGACGGAGTCCGGCCATGGCAAATCCTGGCAGTAACATTCACAAATAAAGCCGCAAAAGAGATGGAAGCGCGGGTCAAATCTCTTCTGCCAGACCAGGCGACGGAAGGGATCATGCTGGGCACGTTCCACTCGATTTGCGCGCGCATCTTGCGAAGAGAATCAGAACATTTGCCGCTTGGATCGAATTTCGTCATTTTTGATACCGATGACCAGGAACGGATCGTGAAGACCGTCATCCGCGAGCTGAACATCAACGAGAAGTTGTACCGCCCTCCAAGCGTGCACGCTGCGATTTCACGCGCCAAGAACGAGCTGATTGGACCGGATGATTACCCGACCATGACATACCGGGATGAGATCATCAAGCGCGTGTATGTGGAATATCAAAAACGACTTATCGCCAGCAACGCGGTGGACTTTGATGATCTGTTGTTGTACACCGCGCGCCTGTTGGAGGATAACCCAAGCGTGCGTGATAAATACGCGCAGAGATTCCGCCATGTGCTTGTGGATGAATTTCAGGATACAAATCTCGCACAATATGCTCTGATAAAACAACTTGCTTCCCACCACAAAAATGTGTTTTGTGTCGGTGACCAGGACCAGAGTATATACTCATGGCGTGGCGCAGACTGGCGCAATGTGCAGCGTTTTGAACAGGATTTTCCCGACGCACAGACTATATTGCTTGAACAAAATTATCGTTCGAGACAAAATATTCTTAATGCAGCAATGGGCGTCATCAATCGGGTATTGAACCGCAAGCGCAAGCAACTCTTTACAGAGCGCGGCGAAGGCGAGAAGATATTCTTTTATGAAGCGCCAGATGATTACGCAGAAGCAGCTTTTGTTGTGGATGGCATCGCGCAACTGGTGGCCTCACGCCAGTTTGAACCCGGGGATTGCGCGGTAATGTACCGCACCAACGCAATGTCGCGTTTGGTGGAAGAAGCATTTCTGCAAGCACGGTTGCCTTATCGGCTTGTTGGTGCGCAAAGATTCTATGGGCGTCGCGAAGTCAAGGACATCATTGCATTTCTCCGCCTAGTACACAACCCCGCTGATGAAGCCAGCCTTAATCGCGTGATCAACGTTCCGCCGCGCGGCATCGGCGATAAGACACTGATTACCTTGCATAACGTCGCACGCCAGCACAACACACAGCCTGGTTTCGTGGTCCTGGATCTGGCGCGCGGCGCAGACTCACCCTATTGGCCTGCATTCACTGGACGCGCCTCCATCTCCCTCGCAGACTTCGGTGGGCTGCTGGCCAGCTGGCGCGCCGCGGCTCCTTCATTAACGGTTGCAGAAATGTTTGATCGTATCGTCGCTGACCTCAACTATAAAGAATACGTTGACGATGACTCCGAAGAAGGTGTTGATCGCTGGGAGAACGTGGAGGAATTAAAGCGCCTGGCGCTGGAATATTCAACCCGCGGCCTGGATGAGTTTCTTGAAAACATCGCCCTCGTGTCCGATCAGGATACGATCTCTGAAGGGAACGTTCCGACGCTTCTCACCCTCCATGCTGCAAAAGGGCTCGAATTCGGTGCGGTCTTCATTATTGGTCTGGATGATGGCATCCTGCCGCACAGCCGTTCGTTCGATGAACCTGAGGGCATGGAAGAGGAGCGGCGTCTCTTTTACGTGGGCATCACACGCGCAAAAGACAAGCTCTATCTCATCCGCGCCATTCAGCGGGGCGGGCGCGGCGCGGCCGAAGAGACCTATCCCTCCCGCTTTTTGGATGACGTGCCGGCAGACTTATTGATCGGGAGATCTCGCACGGGCCGCTCCATCCATGGACGCCCGCCCGAGACGGCCTGGTCGCTGCACACTTCGCAGAGACCTCAATCTGCTTCCATTATGGAGATAAAATTCCGTGCTGGGACTCATGTCCGCCATCAAATCTGGGGCGAAGGCATCGTCCTCGACAGCCGGATCCAGGATGACGACGAGATCGTGGATGTTGTATTCGAAAGTGTGGGAATCAAAAGATTGGCGGCATCGCTGGCAAACCTGAGCATAGTAAAATGACGGAAGATAGCCTGTCTTCCGTTTTTTTATTTATAAGGAGAACTGGATTGTACAATAACTTTCCTACTACGACTGAAGCCCTCCTCAAATGGACCTGGACCGATATGGAGCCCTATTACAAAGATTTGCAGGAACGGGAACTTACTGCTGATAACGTGAATCAATGGCTGAAAGATTGGTCCACACTCTCTCGAAATATCTACGAAATTCAATTCAGGCTGGAGGTGATGACAACCGTCAACACCACCGACCAGGAAGCTGAAAATCTTTACAAGAACTTCTTCGATCATATTTTTGTCAATATGCAGGCGGCAGAAAATGCACTGAAACAAAAACTGCTTGCCAGCAGATTGGAGCCGAAAGGTTTTGAAATTTCCCTCCGCAACATGCGCGCCGAAGCAGATCTATTCCGTGATGAAAACCTGCCACTCCTGGCTGAGGAGCAAAAGGCTCTGCTCGAATATGACAAGATCATGGGTGCACAAACCGTGCAGTGGGAGGGCGAGGAAAAAACGATTTCCCAGATGTATCCAATCCAACTGGAAAAGGATCGCGCCAGACGCGAAAAGGCATATCGCCTGGTTGTAGAACGTCAGTTTGCCGACTTCGAACAATTAGGAGAGGTTTGGGCAAAAGTAATACCCTTGCGAAAACAAATCGCAGATCATGCAGGGAAGCCTGATTACCGCGCATATATGTGGCAGCAAAAACTGCGCTTCGATTACACCCCTGAAGATGCCAAAGCTTTTCACAATGCAATTGAAGAAGTTGTTGTCCCTGCCGCTGCACGTGTACGCGCACGCCATCGCCAGCGCCTGGGGATCGACTCCATCCGCCCCTGGGATACAGAGGTGGATACGCTCGGTGACGAACCTATTCGTCCATTTAAAACAATGGACGAATTAATAGCTGGTACAAGAAGGATTTTCGATAAAGTAGATCCCGAGCTTGGCAAACGTTTCCAGATCATGAATGACGAGAAACTGCTCGATCTGGATAATCGCAAGAGCAAAGCTCCCGGCGGGTACTGCACAATGTTCCCCGTTACGCATCGTCCCTTTATATTCATGAATTCAGTGGGTACACATGCTGATGTCCAAACGCTGCTGCATGAAGGCGGGCATTCTTTTCATGTCTTCGAGACCGCTGGA
>DASWKT010000432.1:0-2923 GCA_036396515.1 Anaerolineales bacterium
GCACATACTTCAGCTACAGTTGGACCGTCCAAAAGCGCATCATTCCATACATTGGAAACGTAAACATGATGGATTTGAGGCCGGATCGTATCCAGCGCTTTTACAATTACCTGCAAAAAGAAGGTCTGAGCCATCACGCTGTTGCTGTTACTCACAAAACCCTCAGAGTGGCGATGAGCCACGCTGTCAAACTGAGACTCATAGGTAGAAATCCCTGCTCTGGTACAACGCCGCCAAAGCCTGAACAGACGGAGATGAGCTTCTACGATGATCTTCAGGTGAGGTCTTTACTGAAGTCGGCCAGGGATATTGCGGACAAGCTCTATCCCCTATACTATCTTGCAATCCATACCGGTATGAGACAAGCTGAGCTTATTGGCTTAAAGTGGGAAGACCTCGATTGGGGTCTGAGTACCCTCCAAGTGAAACGGCAGGTCAGGCATTTCAAGGGAGCAAGCTATGCTTTTTTAGAGCCCAAGTCGAAAAGTGGAACTCGGACGATTACGCTGGGAAAGCAGGCTCTTGAGATCCTAAAAGTCCACAAGAAAGAACAAGAGGTATTCATAAATTCTGTTGGTGAGAATTGGACCGATTTGGATCTGGTCTTTCCGTCCGGTGCCGGTACACCCCTTACGGCAAGCAATATCCGGAGAGCCTTCAGAAAACTTCTTGCAGTCTCAGGATTACCCAAGATCCGTTTTCATGATCTGCGGCATACAGCAGCCTCTCTGATGTTGAACTATGGAATTCCAGTTTTGATTGTCTCCAAAAGGCTCGGACATTCCAAACCTAGCATTACCCTGGACGTTTACGGTCATCTCATACCGAGCAAGCAAGAGGAAGCCGCCCAGCTCATGGATGAGCTGATGTTTGAGGGATGAAACAAACTGCACCAAAACTGCACCAAAATAAGAAATGAGCACAAAAAAGGACCCCAGATATGGTCTGTCTGGGGTCTTCACGGGAAAAATTTCCGTATATAGGCTCCTCGCCGAGGACTTGAACCTCGAACCTAGCGGTTAACAGCCGCCCGCTCTGCCGATTGAGCTAGCGAGGAAGGCGACGGGGATTATACCTTAAGGGAGGGGTGTGTCAAGCAATATGTCACTGCGAGAAGGGCGAAGCCCGACGAAGCAGTCTCCTCATACGCGAGGATATTGCATCGGTTGGTGCACTTCGTTCACCACCCTCGCAATGATATACAACTAATACTTAATTGCGCTCAAGCGATCCAATTTATCAATCTGATGCGTAGCGGTAATCTGTCGCACTGTTCCGGTCAAGCCGCGCACAACAAGTGAATCCGTGCTGGCGCCATCGCCGAAGTAACGCACACCCTTGAGCAGCTCACCATCGGTGATGCCTGTGGCAGCGAAGAACACATCTTCAGAAGAAACCAGATCATCCATCGTGAGAATCTTGTCAAAGTCATAGCCGGCTTCACGCCCGCGGCGCAATTCAGCTTCATCGCGCGCATATAACTTGCCCTGGATCTCCCCACCCATCGCACGCAATGCACAGGCCGCGATCACGCCTTCAGGCGTACCCCCCACACCGATGAGAACATCTACGCCTGAGTTTGGCCAGGCGGTCATAAGCGCCGCGGCGACATCCCCATCCGGGATCTGCCGGATGCGTGCGCCAGCCTTGCGTATGTCGGCGATCATATCCTTGTGACGATCGCGGTCCAGGATAATTGTTGTCAGATCCTCAACGTCTTTTTTCTTGGCTTTGGCAATCTCCTTAAGATTCTCGGTAATGGACTTTTCGATATTGATCTTGCCCTTCGCTTCAGGCCCAACCGCCAGTTTATTCATATAAACAAAGGGCCCGGGGTCGAACATGCTGCCGCGCGGAGCGATGGCAACCGTTGCGAGCGAGTTCGAGCGGCCAAAAGCCAAAGGGCGAGTCCCGTCAATAGGGTCCACAGCCACATCAACATCGGGAGCTGAACCGTTTCCCACATTTTCACCGTTGTACAACATCGGAGCGTTATCCTTTTCCCCTTCGCCGATAACGATGATTCCATTCATATCCACCGTTTGGAGGACGATCCGCATCGCGTTGACCGCAGCTTGATCCGCTCCTTCTTTATCGCCGCGCCCCATAAAGCGACCTGCCGCCAGCGCCGCCGCTTCGGTCACACGTGCAAGTTCGAGTGCAAGGTTTCGGGTGGGATCACTCATAAAACCTCCTTTAGAGAAATAAGAACTGAATGGTGAAATAACCAATCGCCGCCGCCCAGATCCATGAATCGATCCGATCCAGAAAACCCCCATGACCGGGAAAGATATTGCTTGAGTCCTTGAGCCCACCCTGGCGTTTCAACATGCTTTCACCGAGATCACCCAGCGGCGCAAGCACACCAATCACAAGCCCGAGCAATCCGCCCTGTAGCGGATTGATCAGATCACGCAATGGCTGCGGCCCGAGCGATGAGAAGGCATACGCGAAAAACGCGCCGACGAGTAGAGATGTGAATACACCCGCAAAATATCCCTCCCAGCTTTTCTTTGGGCTCAGGCGCGGAGTCATTTTGTGTTTTCCGTAGGCGGCACCAATTGAATAGGCTCCAATATCTCCTGCCCAGATGATGGGCAGGACAAGCAGCCACCACCAGACGCCATCAGGGAGGGAACGCAGGTCAAGCAGATAGGACCCCAGCCAGCCTATATAAACAATCCCTGAAACGGTTATGGCAAAATCAAGCGCAGCTTGATCCCGGCCGCGTTCAAAAGCAAAGAGGTGGATTGTCATTGCCAGGAACACTGATAGCACAAACACGGGGATGGCAGCCTCTGCAAAAAAGAAGCGTGCCGTAGCGATTACGAGCACGCCTCCAACGGTGACAATTTCGTTGGGCTCATATTGAACCGCGCGATACAAGCGCATGTATTCCCATGCCGCGCCGACCAGGATGATC
>DASWKT010000433.1:0-7481 GCA_036396515.1 Anaerolineales bacterium
ATACACGCTTCCACGAATATTTTCTTTCGCTGGCTGACTAATGTAGCAGGGTACAATATAGATAATGTCTATTCGCCCGCTTGCCCTCTTAGACCTTCCTTATATCTACAGCTTTCGTGATGAAGCCATCGGGCTCGATACCGCGCGCACCTTAACGCGCGGCAACCCGCTCGGGGCAGTGGGGTTGTTCGCCTACGTCAATCCGGCGCGCTATATTTACTCCGCAATCGTAAACAGTGAAGGGGAATCGGTTTTAGGAGGCATTATTCATTCCCGTAATGATACCTTCGCAAAGCTGCTCTATATCGCTCCGCTGTCACAGCTTAATCATCCGGACTTGCCTGAGTTGATCGAAAATCTGTCTGCCCAGGCAGGAAGTTGGGGCGCGTTCCATATACTCGCGGAGGTGGACGAGATGAGCGATGCATTTGTCGCTCTGCGTAAAGCGGGGTTTTCTGTTTATGCGTGGCAGAGGATGTGGAATGTCTCTGAGATAACGGAAGCAGATTCAGGATCTGATTGGACGCGGGTAAAGTCTGTGCACCTGCCCTCGGTGCAGAGTCTCTATCATCAAATCGTCCCGCCGTTGCTGCATCCTTTTGAGCCGCAGCCAAAATTCCCAACTGGATGGATATGCAATGAGGGTGTGAAATGTTACGTGAGCATGATGCACGGCGTCTATGGGATCGTGCTGACGCCGCTCATCCATCCCGAAGCAACAGATGTGAGCAAGAAATTGGCTTCCCTGATCAATAACCTGCCTGACCGGCGCAACCGGCCGGTGTATTTGTGTGTGCGTTCCTATCAAGCCTGGCTGGAGCCCGTCCTTGCTGATTTAGGCGCGCAGGGCGCGGACCGACAAGCTGTAATGGTCAAACATCTAGCACGCCTTGTGAAGGATGAACAAACGGTTCCTGCCGTGCCTTCGGGCGCAAGAGTTCAGCCTTCGCAAGTAAGCAGGGCGGAACAAAAAAAATAAATTCGGGGTATCTATTTGGAATCAAATGAATAAGGTACTTAAGCGATGGCATGAAAAGCCACCTCAAGCATGGTCAATTATTTTGCATAATTTGCTCTTAGATTTTATAATAACATTCCAACGCAGCGATTCCCCTATTTCCCGTATAATAGGAATATACTGACAGACAGGCAGGTATCCTGAAATGGTCAATTACACGTTCTAAATTCGCGTATGCCGCCGCCACAGGCAATCTCAGGCGGCGCACGTATTCAAGGGACTTCCCCTATTGTTTTCCTCTACTCGACATATAAGAATTAATTATGACCCAATTAAAAATAACCGACGACCTCGATGCGCTTCTCGATGTCCTCCCGCTCGATATCCGCCACGCGGTGGAGAAGGCGAATGATAGCGAGAACCTGCTCGAGATCATTTTAGATTTAGGCCGCGTCCCGACTGCCCGTTTCGTGGATCATGAGATCAGCCTGCGCGAGAGTGAAGTGATGCGCTCCGAGATTGATTACGTGGACGAGCGTACAGGTGAGTTCGACGCGGATAACCGCGCCGGCATTGAGCGTACGCTGCATCGCATCTCTGCCATCCGCAACCGGCGCGTTGCTGTAGTGGGTTTAACTCTGCGCGTCGGGCGCGCTGTCTATGGCACGGTGGATATCATTCAGGACATTATCGAATCGGGCAAATCGGTGCTGATTCTTGGCCGCCCTGGTGTGGGCAAAACGACCCTCCTACGTGAAGCTGCGCGTATCCTTGCAGAATCAAAGCGTGTCGTTATCGTGGATACATCCAATGAAATCGGTGGCGACGGGGATGTGCCACATCCCGCCGTTGGTAAGGCGCGCCGCATGCAAGTGCGCGAGCCCATGCTCCAGCACGAGGTGATGATCGAAGCTGTTGAGAATCACAACCCCGAGGTCATCGTGATCGATGAGATCGGACGCGAACTCGAAGCCGCTGCAGCGCGCACCATCGCCGAGCGTGGTGTCCAGCTCATTGGCACGGCACACGGACAAACGCTGGATAACCTGCTCCTCAACCCAACACTAAGCGATCTTGTGGGTGGCATCGAAGCGGTCACGCTGTCGGATGAGGAAGCGCGTCGACGTGGCACGCAGAAAACAGTGCTCGAAAGGCGCGCTCCACCCACCTTCGATGTCCTTATCGAGATCATCCATCGCAATCGTTTCGCAGTCCATCAGGATATCATGATTTCAGTGGATGCGCTTTTGCGTGGATATCCGCTCGTGCCTGAAGTTCGCATGCGCGATGAAAAAGGGAAGATCCAGATCGAAAAAGCTGCGTCTTCTCCGACCTCCAGGATGGATGCGAAGGAGACGAAAACGCCCCGGCGCGGACGTCAAGCTGATTCCTCTTCAGCGATCATGCCACCATCCGAAGAGGTAACCCAGCGCCTCGACAGGCTCAGCGCGGCCTCAACGCCGCGTTTTGAACCCGTGCGTGGCCCGATGCAGACCGTAAAAATCTATCCGCATGGCGTGGCGCGCAACAGGCTGATGCAAGCTGTAAAGCGACTGGGCGTGCCCGCCGTGATCGTGAAGGACGCGAATGACGCCAACGCGCTGGTTACTCTGCGGACGTATTACCGCGACCGGCAGCAAACGATTGTGGATGCCGAGCATCGCGGCATGCCGATCTATGTCCTGCGCGCCAATACTGTGAGCCAGATGGAGCAATTCCTGAGTGACCTGTTCAATCTCTCCCAGGAACAATTTACATCGTCTGATATGGACTCAGTGAAGGAGCAGACCCAGCAGGCAATTTCCGCTGTCCTCAACGGCGAGCGCTGGGTGGATTTACCCCCGGGCCCGTCGCTCGTACGAAGACTCCAACATGAGATGGCACGCAACGCAGAGTTGGTTTCCCATTCTTATGGGAAGGAACCACGACGGCATGTGAGGATATTTCGGGAATAAGTTCTGCCATAGAGACACAGAGATTTTCCAAAAAGAAATTTGCGAGCATTGTGGAATAATAAATTGAGGGACAGGTTTTGGACCTGTCCCTATTTATTTCGAGATTATCTTGTTATCAGGTATGCTTCGCTTCGCCCAGCGTGATTTGCACTGACGTATTCTTGTTGTCCCGCAAAACTTCCAACGTGATCTGGTCGCCAGGTTTGAACGTGAACAATATATTGACGTAGGAGTGGGTTTCATCGAGAGCGACATCACCGATTTTTGTGATGATATCTCCCTCCTGTAACCCTGCCTCGCTGGCAGGACTGTTATCTGCCACTTTTGTTACGTACACTCCCCACTGCGCGGGCAGGTTATACTGAGCCGCAATATCAGGGTTGATCGGTTGGAAGCTGATACCCATGTACGGGCGTGCGAAGTATCCCTTTTGAATAATCTGTTGAGCTACAACCTGCGCCGTACTCACTGGGATGGCGAACCCCAACCCCTCTGCGACATCTCCGCTTCCGGTGTTGCGAACGATCAGGGTATTGATGCCAATCACTTCACCCGCGAGATCGACCAAAGGTCCACCTGAATTTCCATGATTGATAGCCGCATCGGTCTGGATCAAATTCTCAACCTGGTACCCGTTTCCCGTATCGATGGATCGTCCCGTCGCGCTGACCACGCCAACGGTCACAGTGTTCTTGAAGTTTCCCAGCGGCGACCCAATAGCAATGACCGATTCGCCCGGCTTGAGAACATCCGAATTGCCCAGTTTGGCAACAGCAGGAACTTTCCCATCGGTTTTCAAAACCGCGATATCAGAATAAAGATCCGTTCCAACGATGGTTGCTTTTTGTTCAGTGCCATCCGAGAGGACAATATTGACCTCCGTTGTGCCTTCCACAACATGGTTGTTGGTGAGGATATAACCCTGATCCGTGATGAAAAATCCGCTTCCGCTCACCGTCTGATCTCCGGTGGGACCGAAGAAAGTATTTTGCCCCGGAACGGTTCCGACGACAGTGACAACTGTAGGTCCAACCCGTTCAACCGATTGCGTGACCGACGTCTCGATATCGGTTGTGTTGAGCGTTAGAGTCTGGCCGGGATTTGTGTTATCCGTTGGAAGAACATCCTGAATTGGAGCGCTGACTCCTCGCTGAAGGGCCTTATATACGACTGCGCCGCCTGCCGCGGCACCGGTCAAAGCCGATACACCGGCTACAACCATAACAAGTAAAATATAGAGAGTTTTTTTCCATGACATTCATGCCTCCTCAAAAGTCAACTGGTAATTCTAGTACTGGAAAATTACACGACCATTAAATTTTTGGCTATCAAACAGGCTTAAATTAAAGCCACCCTAAGAATTTGCATAAAATAAAATCAAAAAGTTCTAACTGAATTTTAAGAGCTAAAAATATGTTCATTACCCTTGAAGGTCCCGAAGGCTCGGGCAAGACATCGCACATCCCTTATCTCGTGGAATATTTACGCAAGAAGGGACATATTGTTTTCCCTACCCGAGAACCAGGTGGTACGTCTATTGGTGAGCAAATTCGCGAAGTCATCCATAATCTGAAAAACGTGGAAATGGACCCGCGTACAGAGACATTGCTGTACCAGGCCGCGCGTGCCCAAATCGTCGAGCAGGTTATCAAGCCACGCCTGAAAGCAGGTGAGATCGTTATTTCAGACCGTTACTATGACTCGACCATCGCTTATCAGGGATATGGACACCAGCAGGATCTGGAACAGGTCCGCGCGCTGGTGAAATACGCAACGGGTGGACTTGTCCCTGATTTGACTGTCTTACTGGATGTGGATGTCGAGGTCGGGCTTGGACGAAGAAAGCAAAACGGCGTCGAATGGAATCGCATGGACGCCCATGAGGTTGAATTCTATCAACGCGTCCGCGCGGGCTACTTGGAGATGGTGAAACAGGAGCCGAGTCGCTGGGTGGTGGTGGATGCCGGGAGGGAATGGGAATCTGTGCAAGAGGAGCTAAGAAAGGTGATTGAGGAGCGCCTGTGATATACTCAATTAGTCGTCACAGGGTTTGGTGATACTCTTCCGAGATCGTCTCACGCCTGGTTTATCTACTTGCCCGCTTGCTGGCGGGCGTTGTTGTTAGGAGAAAAAATGGAATCCAAGCTGTATGTCGGTAATTTGTCGTATTCGACCACGGAAGATGATTTGCGGAGCCTGTTCTTTCAGGCAGGCACTGTGACTTCGGTGACATTGATTAAGGACCGTGATAGCGGCCAATCCAAGGGCTTCGCCTTTGTGGAGATGGGCAATCAGTCTGAGGCGCAGAAGGCCATTAGTATGTTTAATGGACATAACATGGGGGATCGTGAGCTGCGTGTAAGCATCGCTCGCCCACGTGAAGAACGCGGCGGTTTTGGGAATCGCGATCGCGGTAGTGGTCATCAGCGTCGTCCGCCTCAACGCGGCGGCAACAAGCGTTACTAGTCGCAGCCTCTGCTGGTGGATAATTCTCCCCGACAAATCGGGGAGAATTTTTTAATTCAACGCCTCAGAGTATTGGTCGCCTCTGTCTGGAAGCTTTACATCAAATGCTGCAAATTATCCTTTCGACCTAGCCGTAAGAACTATTTCCCCCACGCAATTTTTGTCTTGACATGCTTCTTCACAAGAGGTAAACCTTTGAACGAACTCCGCATCAAATTAATGGAATAGTCTGGGTGCTTTCTTAGAGGTAAAAAATGAAGATTGCTCTTATTACTGGTGCTTCACGGGGGCTGGGTCTCGCGCTTGCCCGTCAGTTGGCTGAAAATGGCTGGGGATTGATTATCGACGCGCGCCGCAAAAAAGCCCTTGAAGAAGTTCGCCTTGAATTATCTGCAAAAACAAAAGTCATTGCCATCCCTGGTGATATAACGGCTGAGTCTCACCGCAGGAAGTTAGCGAAGGCAGCCAGCGAGCTTGGCGGACTCGAGGCGTTAATCAATAATGCCAGTTTCCTTGGCCCGAGCCCCCAACCGAATTTATTGGATTATCCTCTGGATGTGCTTGAGCAGGTCTATTACACCAATATCATCGCGCCGCTGGGGTTGATCCAGGCGCTTCGTTCCACGCTGAAACCAGATGCCTGTGTGATTAACGTGACCAGCGACGCGGGGGTTGAGGCGTACGGTGGCTGGGGCGGGTATGGTTCCAGCAAAGCAGCGTTGGAACATCTCTCGCATATTTTGGCCGAAGAGAATCCAACCTGGCGAGTCTACTGGGCGGACCCGGGCGATATGCGGACACAGATGCAGCAGGAAGCCTTTCCTGATGAAGATATTAGTGATCGGCCTCTGCCAGAAGAGTCGGTCCCCGGTCTGCTTGCGCTGATCGAAGGACAATTGCCATCTGGCCGTTATCGGGCACGTGAATTGGTTGAATCAACAGGATGATCCTATTATGACTTCAACTCCCCTATCGATACTTGAATTTTCCCTGCCTCCGGAACTCGAAGCGAGTACGCCGCCTGAAGCGCGCGGCCTTAGGCGCGACCAGGTCCGCTTGATGGTCTCAAACTATTCAACGGACCAGGTCAGGCATGCCCGTTTCCACGATTTGCCTGAATACCTCTCTGAAGGTGATGTCCTGGTAATCAATACCAGCCGGACAAGGAACTCCGCATTGACGGCATTCCGAGCAGATGGCACTGCGCTCGAGCTGCACTTATCCACGCATTTTGACGATGACTTGTGGACGGTGGAAGTGCGCTCCATCAACGATGCTGGTAAGACCAAACACCTTGAAGATGCCCGCGAAGGTGAGATCTTAACCCTGCCAGTGATGGCTAAAGCCAAGCTGCAGAAACCTTATATTAGTGATTGTACTGAGGATGCAAAGCCTTCTGAAACATTATGGCTGGCCGAGTTGAAATTCCCACAGCAGGTGGATGATTATCTGGAGCGCTATGGTTTCCCGATCCGATACAACTATGTTAAGGAGCGGTGGCCTCTCTCTTTTTATCAAACGGTTTATGCGACAGAGAGTGGCAGTGCTGAAATGCCATCGGCCGGGCGCCCATTCACTTCAGGAGTGTTGAAGCGATTGGCATCGGAAGGGATTCAAATCGCTCCGTTAGTTCTACATACCGGAGTCTCCAACCTTGAGAGCCACGAACCGCCTTATAAAGAATTCTATAAAGTGACCCCTGAAACAGCACGTATCGTGAACGAGGCACGCGCTTCGGGCCATCGTATCATCGCCGTTGGAACAACAGCTATACGCGCGCTCGAGACTGTAACAAACGGGGATAGAGTGACTCATGCTGGCGAGGGTTGGACGTGCCTTGTGATTACACCTCAGCGGGGACTCCGGTCCGTCAATGCCTTATTGACAGGCATGCACGAACCCGAAGCATCGCATCTCGCCATTCTAGAGTCGCTGGCTGGTCTCTCCCATATCAAGATTGCGTACGATGAAGCGTTACATAATAGTTATCTCTGGCACGAATTCGGCGATCTGCATTTGATCATGCCTTAGCAATGTTGAGTAAAGTCGGATCGCGCTTCAGCTCTATTGCTACTTCTCATATCGGTATCGGTGGGACATTT
>DASWKT010000434.1:0-3933 GCA_036396515.1 Anaerolineales bacterium
GGGCGTGGAGGCGGTCATTAAAAAGGTCCTGGCGAAGAAGCGTGAACAGCGCTATGACTCGGGGACCGAGTTCGCAAATGCTTTCATTGCAACGCTTGCCAAACCATTAACGGCTGATGCAAATCTCGTCAGACTGCCTCCCTCCCGCGCTCGTAAGAACGATGACGTAGTCATCGTGCCGCGCTCAGGTGCCGCGCCCAAACGTCCATTCATATCACGTTTTGGGTGGACGTGGATATGGAACGCTGTCAAGAAGTTGACTCATTAATTACGTAGGCGTTTTTGTCGTTATGCAGCCATCGCAGCCGGCCCCGGTTTTGCGAGCAGACTGGCAATGCCCTTCAATTCCAGCCACCATTGTTCTTTGGGGCGCTGGTGCTCGGCGTCGATCATGCGGTCGAAGTCGCGCAAGTCGTGGAATTGGATCTGTCCGTTTTGAATTCCAATGAAGGCACTGCTCTCACTGCTTTTCTCACATTGATCGATCAGATATTCCAGGCACATGCGTGCCAGCCGGGTGGCTTGAATGCGGTCAAACGGAGAAGGGTCACCGCCCTGCTGCAAGTGGCCGAGGATGGCCGGGCGCACATCGAACACATCCTTTCCTTCCTCTTCGAACAGGGAACACATGAATTCTGTTGTATACACGGAGTTGGCATACTCGTTACGGATCATCAAACCGAGCCGTTTGCCAGATTGGAATCCGCTCAGCAGTTTTTCAACATCAACCTGTAAGTCGCGCAGTCTGACTCCTTCTTCATGCAGATAAACCCGTTCCGCGCCGGTAGCCATTCCACTCATCAGCGCGAGATAGCCGCAGTAATGTCCCATCACCTCAACCACAAAACAACGGCGTGTCGCCACGGCAGACTGTTTGATCTTATCCACGGCATCGACAATGCTGTTCAGGGCTGTATCCGCGCCGATGCTGAATTCTGAGCCAGGCAGGTTGTTGTTGATGGAGGCCGGCAGGCAGATCATCGGGATGTTGAAGGATGGGAAGTTTGGACGATTGCTCAACATGTTATAGGCGGCTTCATAAGCACTCCAGCCGCCAATCAACAATAAGGCGTCGATGTGATGGTCTTCGATTACGCGCGCAATGGTGTACAGGTCACGGCCCTTGGGGACGTGGCGCGTCGTACCCAACGTTGAGCCGCCGCGGGAAGCCCAGCCGCTCACACTCATCCAGTCCATAGCCTCCACTTCGCCATCGATCAGCCCCTCAAAGCCGTTGTGGATCCCCAGCATGATATGGCCCATATCCAATCCCAGGCGGATGGCCGCACGGCTGGCAGTGTTCATACCTGGCGATGGCGCGCCTGCATTCAGCACCGCGATGCGGAATCGTTTTTTTCCCGGTTCAATTGGATGCGGCAGGGCGCGCACCATCGTCTTGAACGTTTTGAATGCATCCTTGAAGGATGAGCTGCGCAGGGACATGGCCCGCTCGTAATCCTTTGCCTCGATGGCCCCCGCGACGGCCTGCGTTTTCCGAACGCTTTCCATCAATGGCAGACGCGTCATACGATTATTGCGGATGCCGATAACGACCGGTTCATCGTCCGGATTTGCAGTGAGGATAGTGTTGACGGCTTCATTTCCCATCAATGTGCTCAAGTTGCGGTCAAAGGCGCTGGGACGGCCGCCGCGCTGGACATGCCCGAGCACGGTCACACGTACCTCTTCTTGAAGTCGTTCTTCCAAGACGCGTTGAACATCGCTGCTCCCGATGTAGTTACCGTCCCGGTCGCGCGCCCCTTCAGCCAGGATCACGATGCTGTCGCGGCGACCAGCCGCTCGTCCGGCTCTGAGGCGCTCCGCCAGGACATCCTGCCAGTTTTCAACATCGGGTGGAGCTTCAGGGATCAGTACCCAATCTGCACCGCACGCCAACGCTCCCATTAATGCGAGATATCCGCAATTCCGTCCCATCACCTTGACGACGAAGGTTCTTTGATGGCTGGCCGCGGTGCTGGTGATGGCATCCACCGCTTCTGTAATCCGATGGAGAGCCGTGTCTGTGCCAATCGTTATATCGGTCCCGGTGAAATCGTTATCGATGGAGCCAACCAACCCCACGATCGAAAGATTTGGATGAGCCGCGGCTTCCTCGGCGCTGATCCCTCCAGCCTCAGCAAGTTCGGAAATAAGAGCAGGCCATTCCTGACGGAAGATGTTTGCTCCTGTTAGGGATCCATCCCCACCGATCACGATCAAGCCATCAATGCCAGCACGGATCAGATTCATGGCGGCTGTTCTGCGTCCTTCGCGCGTACGAAAGGCTTCGCATCGGGCGCTGCCGATCACTGTACCGCCCAATTGCAGGATGCCTCCCACTGAGTCCCAATCCATCTTGCGGATGTAATCACTACCATCCACCATGCCCTGGTAGCCTTCATAGATCGCGTATACTTCTGCCCCCCTGGCCAACGCGGTTCTTATGACAGCACGCACGGCGGCATTCATACCCTGTGCATCGCCACCACTTGTTAATACTGCAATTCGTTTCTTCGACATTTTAGCCTTTGCCAGATGGAGTTTCCAGATATAAGTGAATTCTACTTCAAATACAGGAGGTGAAGAATCTTTTCAAAGGTTGGGAGTATCCAAACTCGAAAAGATCATGTCATTCTGAACGACCAAAGGGAGTGAAGAATCCCTGTGGATTTGAGCTGGAAGGCTCAAATCCACAGGAGACCCTTCGCTTTACTCAGGGTGACAAATCCTGCATATCTTTGAAATTGAATCGTCCTACAGGTAGTTGCGGGATTGCCGAAATGTTTCGACCAGTCCCCAGAGACCATCTCTTGACTCTCAGGTGACCTGAGGGTGTATATTGTCAGCATCCGTGCGCACGGAGGAAACGTATGATCAAAATTGGTGATTTTGCACGCCTCAGCCAGGTATCGGTGGTGACCTTGCGTTACTACGATGAAATGGACTTGCTTGAGCCTGTGAAGGTGGATCACTTCACCGGCTACCGCTACTATTCCGCCGACCAGCTTCCACGCTTGAACCGCATCCTTGCATTGAAAGACCTTGGATTTTCGCTGGAACAGATCAAATTGATGCTCGCCGATGGTCTGTCACTCGAGCAGTTGCGCGGGATGTTGGAGATGCAGCGCAGTCAAGTGGAGCAGCGTCTGTCCGATGAACAGGAGCGCCTGGTGCGCATCGAAGCCCGGCTGAGGCAAATTGAATTGGAGGATCAAATGCCAAACTATGATGTCGTAATAAAAACCGCCCCTGCCATGCTGGTCGCCGCGCGGCGTGTGAGGATCCCGACCAATGACCAGGTTCCGGAGTATCTCGGGCCAGCATATTCCGAAGTCTATGACTATATCCGCAAGCAGGGTGCCAAGGATAATGGCCAATGCCTGACACTATGGCACAGTCCGGCGGACGTCTATGCTAATGAGGATTCCGAGGCAATGGTTGTCATCGACCGTCCGTTGCCTGGAACGGACCGGATAAAAGTATATGAACTGCCACCCACGCAGGTGGCTGCCGTCATCCATCAGGGCAACTTTGAAGAATTCACTCAGGGTCACGCGGCTTTGCTTGAGTGGATCGACGCCAATGGATATAAGATCGTCGGCCCGTACCGTGAGATCTATATCAAGTATGAAAAAGACAACTTGTCTGATTCGACAACAGAGATTCAGTTCCCGGTTGAGAAAGCCTGATCCATTCCCCTGGTTGTTTGGGCAATAAAAGGAAACGCGTTCCTGATGGAACGCGTTTCCTTTTATTAAAAATCTGTTTTTGTCAAGAACAAAGAACATGGCAATATCAAATAGATAGGCAGCAAAAAACTCTCGAAAACCTGATATACTCCCGCGTCGTTTGTTGTATGATTCATGCAACAAATTGATCAAATATGAATGGACGCAAGAAAGGAAAAAAGTAAATGAGTGATTCAACCGAATA
>DASWKT010000435.1:0-3388 GCA_036396515.1 Anaerolineales bacterium
GTTGAGCGGCTTGCATTTCCGACGTCAGCAAATTATTGACAAGTTCATTGTTGATTTTTATTGTCATCAACACGCGCTAATTGTTGAATTAGATGGAGGTATTCATGATCTCCAAAAAGAATCTGATGTCGAACGCGAAGCATATTTGATAGCGCGTGGCTTTCGCGTCATCCGTTTTACAAATCAGCAAATATTCAAAGACTTGCCAACGGTTCTAAAGCAAATAGTTGAATCCTGTTCTCCCTTTACTCCCCCTTCCCTAGAGGGAAGGGGGCAGGGGGGATAGGTCAGGAGTTCTACTCATGATCAAACCCGACCGAATCGTTAGCACCACCTGCCCTTACTGTGGTGTGGGGTGTAATTTACAGTTACACGTCAAAGATGACTTCATTTTCAAGGTCACTTCGCCGTTTGACTCACCTGTCAATCACGGCAACTTGTGCGTGAAGGGACGCTTTGGGTATGACTATATCTATCATCCAAAGCGCGTAACAACTCCTCTGGTGCGCAGATATCTGCTGGAAGGGACGTCAAAACCCGAAGGACGCGAGCAGGTCTTTGCAGTAAGCAAAAACGGACAGCCAATTGAGCACTCTCAAATCTCAGATGATTGGGACTGGATTGAAACCGACTGGGATACCGCCCTCAACATAACCGCAGAAAAACTCATCGAAATCTATAACCGCGATGGCCCGGACGCGATGTCTGTCTATTGCTGCGCGAAAGCAACCAACGAAGATAACTATCTCCTGCAAAAAATCTTCCGCGCTTTGTTCAGAACAAATAATGTGGATCACTGCACGCGTTTGTGCCATGCGGGTTCTGTCGTCGCCTTGCAAAAAGCGATTGGCTCTTCGGCAATGAGCAACACCGCTTCGCAGGTCATTCAAAATGATGTCTTCATGGTTGTCGGCTCCAACACGGGTGAAAACCATCCGATCATTGCATTACAAATGAAAGACGCGGTTCAAAAGTATGGCGCGAAGATGATCGTCGTGGATCCGCGCCGCATTGACCTGGTTGACTTCGCAGAGTTGTGGCTTCCGCTCAAGCCTGGGACGAACGTGCCCGTCCTTAGTGCGATGGCGCATGTCATCGTCGAAGAGGGATTGGTCAATAACGAGTTTGTTGCAAAGCGAACGGAAGGCTACCAGGAGTTCGTTGAGTCACTTGAGAAGTTCACGCCCGAATATGCTGAGGAACTTTCGGGTGTCCCCGCCCAGGATATCCGCCAAGCCGCGCGCATGTACGCCACGGCAAAGAATGGCGCGATCTACTGGGGTATGGGCATATCGCAGCTTTCACATGGTACTGCCAGCGCGCTCGCCCTCATTCATCTTGCATTCCTCACGGGTCATATTGGGCGTGACGGCACGGGTCTGAACCCTCTGCGCGGGCAAAACAACGTGCAGGGTGCCAGCGACATGGGTGCGATGCCGTTCCATTATCCCGGTTACATGCGCGTCGATAACGAAGCCAATGCTACCCAATGGGAAAAGACGTGGAACATCGAGCCGGGCGGTCTCTCGCGCAAGCTCGGTCTCACCACAACTGAGATTCTCGGCCACGCGCATGAAGGTGGCATCCGTGCGCTCTATATCATGGGCGAGAACCCGATGATGTCCGAGCCGAATCTCAACGAGACGCGCAAACACATGACGCATCTCGAATTCCTAGTCTCCCAGGATCTGTTCATCAACGAGTCGGGCGCGTTTGCGGATGTCTTCCTGCCCGCGACCCCATTCGCCGAAAAGGATGGGACGTTTACGAACACAGACCGGCGCGTGCAGCGTGTGCGGACGGCTCACCCTCCCCGCGGCCTGTCGCGGCCAGATTGGCAGATACTATGCGATTTGGCAACCCGCCTCGAGGCCCGGCTTGGACGGACCGCTTCTGCGTCCGCGAAATGGGATTACGGTTCGCCCGAAGAAGTCCTGCGCGAGATGGCCTCGGTCAACAAGGATTACGCCGGTGTGACCTATCAACGGATCGAAAAGGTCGGGTTGATCTATCCTGTGCCTGATATGGATCACCCTGGCACGCCGACACTTTTCACCGAGACTTTCCCCAGCGGGCGCGGCAAATTCCACCTGCTCGATTATGTGCCCGTTATGGAGGAGGCCGATGATGAGTATCCATTCATCTTGACAACGGGTCGTTTGCTTGAACACTGGCATGGCGGCACCATGACGCGCAACTCAGTGCTCGATCAGGTCTACCCCGAAGCGCGCGTCGAGATGCATCCCGCGGATGCAGAGATGCACGGCATCACGGACGGCATGCCCGTGCGCGTTACCTCGCGCCGTGGTGAGATTGTTGTGCGCGCAACGATTACGGAGAAGACGACAGTAGGTGTGGTGTTCCTGCCCTGGCACTTCGCTGAGGCCGCCGCCAATTTACTGACGAACGACGCGCTCGATCCGCAGGCACTCATCCCCGAGTTCAAAGCCTGCGCAGTACAGGTTTTCCCGGCGCGAGAAGAAGAGCTACCGAATCCTGATGCAGTGGTCTCGCGTGGGCGATATTAGCTTTGCCGCTGAGTCGTACGTCGTCCCGGTGCTCTTTGGGAGAGAGCATAGAGTTTAATATTTTATGCGCGACAATTCCCTCTCCCGCTTTGGGAGGGGGTAGGGTAAGGGCGAAATGCCGGAGCTCGATGCATTCCCTGAGAGGTCAAATACTACGTTTCGATGGCTTGTGGCGCGGCCGCTGAGTCTATTCACGGCGGCTCTTGCAATTCTCATTATCCTGTATGAAGTCATCCAGATTTCCAGAGGAAATTTGTATCAGGAACAACTCAACGATATAGATGGGACAACCCTGATCATGCTGGGAATCCTGATGCTATGGGGCGTTTTTACATTAAGGGGTCGGACTGACCTGCATGCTGTGTCGTTTACACTGGTGACCATGCTGTCGTTCGTTTTCCTGTATGAAGCGATCTACAAATGGTCGTTTTACCTGGCGCCCTTCAGAATGCAGATGCCTCCACCAGAGCTTCGAGCATTCGCTATTCAGGTAGGCACCGCATTAACAATCCTGACTGGATTCGCAGTTCGAGACTTCACGATCAAGAAATGGACCCTGATCTGGCTCGTGATTTTCGTGATCCTTTGGGTCTTGTGGCTGCTTGTCGGTTTTCCTCAGATCACGGGAGGAAGTTTCTTGCCGCAGGTCATACCGATAAATTTTACGCACGATATGACTTATCTTCTCAACCGCGCGACGAAACTGGTCCTGTACTTTGCCTACCTCACACTCTTTCCCCGAGTCCCCTCTCCGATTCGCGCTGCGGAGTCCCCGATGGGGGAGCGGAGTGGCGCAAGGCACCACGAAGTCGAAGCGAGGTGAGGACGAATAGCCGAATCCGTTGGCGGTGGGAGCTGCC
>DASWKT010000436.1:0-8547 GCA_036396515.1 Anaerolineales bacterium
TATTCGGGACAGGAATACGGCGCGATCGTCTACGGGCGCGGACCCTTGTTCTTCATCGCGTTGCGCGATGAGCTGGGCAAAGATGTTTTCGATCAATTCATCAAAGACTATACCGAAACCCTTTCGTGGGATATTGCCACAGCGGAAAAATTGAAAGTAATCGCGGAGGGGCATTGCAGTTGTGACTTGACGCCGTTGTTTGAAGAATGGGTATATTAAGGTGACAGTCACTTTTGCAGATGACTCAGAATGCAAAGCCCAAAGAGAGAAGTGACTGTCACCTATCTTGACTTAATAGTATAATCACACCCGCGTGGCGCCAAGGCGCCACATTTTCGTGGATGGAGATTCAACAGCATGACCCGTAACGTAACCAATCGCCTCATCATCATACTCTTCATTCTCGCTCTGGCACTGTGGATTGACCTGAGCGAAGAAATCCAATTAATCAATCCGATCAACGATACCCCGCTCTTCCAACGGGATGTCACGCCTCGCCTGGGTCTCGACCTGCAGGGAGGTTTGCAGGTTCTGCTCGAAGCCGACCTGCCTGCTGATGCCGCTGAGCCAGGGTCAGCCGAGATGGAGACTGCGCGCAGCATTATCGAGAACCGCACCAACGCTCTGGGCGTCAGCGAAAACTTGATCCAGCTGGCAGGTGAACGCCGCATTGTGGGAGAGTTCCCGGGCGCGGAAGATTCCGATGCCATTCTGGACATTATTCAACAAACAGGTCTGCTGGAGTTTGTGGATACCGGCGACTTCAGACCGGAGGAGGGAACGGTCATTCAAACAGATTTCGCCGCTGGCACTACAACCGAAACACCCCCACCCGCTGAGGGAACCGTGCCACCCACTGTCTATCACACAATTATGACAGGTAGAGAGCTGCGCAGTGTGAACGTTGGCCTGGGTCCAACCAGCCAACCCGCCATTGATTTTGTACTTTCACCAGAAGGCACCACCATCTTTGCGCAACACACGGCCGCAAATATAGGCAAGATCCTGGCTATCACCCTGGATAAGCGTGTTATCTCGGCTCCGGGCATTGAGGGTGCCATTCCCAGTGGACAGGGGCAGATCACTGGAAGTTTCACGGCGGAGTCTGCCAACGAACTGGCCGTGCAATTGCGCTATGGTTCACTGCCTATCCCGCTCAAAGTCGTTGAGACCCGCATCATCGGGCCCACACTCGGTGAAGATTCACTTCAAAAGAGCCTGGTGGCTGGCGCAATCGGCATGACCGTCGTGATCCTGTTCATGATCATTTACTATCGCATGCCCGGCGTCGTTGCGACCCTCTCGATCCTTTTCTACGCGATCATCGCCTTCGCCCTATTCAAATGGTTCCACTTTACACTCACCCTGCCTGGCATTGCCGGTTTTCTGCTCAGCACAGGCGCGGCACTGGATGCGAACATCCTGATCTTCGAACGCCTCAAGGAGGAGCTGCGCAATGGGCGTAACCTGACCCAGGCGGTTGATCAGGGCTGGACTCGGGCCTGGTCGTCCATCCGGGACTCGAACCTGTCAGCGATTATTACCTCGCTCATTTTGTACTGGTTCGGTTCTACGTTTGGCGCGACCATCGTAAAAGGATTTTCTCTGACCCTGGCGCTGGGCGTGGCGATCTCGCTCTTCACAGCTTTCTATGTGACGCGCACCCTGCTGGCCCTTTTCCTGAGGACTTTCAAACCAACCAACCTCGAACGCTGGTTTGGCATCTAAGAGGAACAGAAATGATAGACATCCTCAGTAAACGTTATCTGTATTTTGCGTTTTCCCTGCTGGTTATTTTGCCGGGATTGATCCTGCTGGCAACGAATGGCCTGCCGCTCTCGATTGACTTCACGGGCGGCTCACTGCTCGAAGTGCAGTTTGAAGGAGGCCAGACACCACAACCAGGTGAAATTGTGAATTTGTATGAAACCATCGGCATTGACGATGCGCAGGTCCAAACGACCGACAGCGGTACCTTCCTCATCCGTTCATCGTTCTTGGATAACGAGGCGCGCGACAGCGTGATCTCCGCTATGAAAACGGAAACAGGCTCGGAGGTGAGCGTGATCCGCTTTGACAGCGTGGGGCCAAGCATCGGCGCGCAGGTCGCATCCCGTGCCGCGCTGGCTGTGGCCGCCGCCGCGCTGGCAGTCGTCATCTATATTACAGTTGCTTTCAGCAAAGTCCCGAACGCATTCCGCTACGGTGTGTGCGCAGTGATCGCCATGGTGCACGACGTGGCGGTTGTGTTTAGCGTCGCGGGGATTGGTGCCCTGCTCTTCGACTGGCAAATGGACGCGCTCTTCCTGACCGCCCTGCTCACTGTAATAGGCTTCTCGGTGCAGGACAAGGTGGTGGTGTTCGATCGCATCCGCGAGAATACCAGCATCTTTCGCCGTTTGGATTATGAAACGCTGGTCAATCATTCGATCGTGCAAACCCTCCAACGCTCGATTAACACGCAATTGATGACGGTGGAATTCCTGCTGCTGGCCCTGGCTCTCTTCGGCGGAGTCACACTGCAAGAGTTTGCTGTTATCCTGCTCGTCGGCTTGTTCAGCGGTACATATTCCTCCATCTTTATTGCTGCGCCGATTCTTGTATTATGGGAAAAACGTGAATGGAAAAACTGGTTCAGGCGGGGAGCAACTGCCTGACCTGCCCGGACAAAAAAATTCCCCCGCATGTGCTAGATGGACCATGCAAGGGAATTTTCTTACTAATAAGTTCAGGGATCAAATAATACGCACCCACAGATTAAGATATCGAGCGAGGAGGCCAATGAATGTCATCCGACGCGTCGAAAACATGCGAACAGGATAATCCTGTTCAATCATCTTTAGCCTATAAAGCAATCTGACGATTTCCTGATTTTCTTTCGCACGATACATCGTCCGTTCTCACCTTCATGAAATAGCCTTACCATTCTGTAAACTAGACGAAATATTCAATTGAAAGTTACAAAAACATTACACCCGATTGGCGTAATCGAGTGTGATGATTCATGTTTGTCTACTGCAATTGCTCAATATGCCTTTTTATGGAGCTCGCCGCCGCAGTCAGCGGCGGCGAGTACAAATATAAGCTCTCCTCTGTTCAGCCAGATCTATCCTCCGAGTTCAACCGCCAGCGCATCGTAATACGTGCCCGCGCCAAATCCATCGATGAGGATATGATCGAATGGCTTCATATTCGGCAGTTCGCGCAGGAAGGCAATCATATTTGAGGCCGCGCTGACATTCCCAAACTCGCTCAACAGCCACGGCATCTGCAGGACGATACCCTCGTTCTTCAGATGCTTTTCCTTGAGTTTGTTGATCTTGTAATTTGCATGATGGACAATGGCAACCGCCAGCGACTTGCCAGCCATCCCCAATTCGTCCAGCCGTGTCTGATACGCTGAATATACATCCCGCACCACCTGCACGCCGTTGCGCACGAATAACTTGACCATGCCCATCGGCCCCGCCATCGCAACCGAGGAACCATCCTGGGGTTCATGCATCAGGCCAGCGATGCGGATATTGTTTGCGGAAGGTTCGGTGACATCAACATTAGTGCTGCCATCTGTTTTTTGCCGGGAATGCGGATAGTACATCGCCACCTGCAATACGCCCTCATCGTCGAACACTTCGCGTGATCTGCCCGCCAGGAATTTCATGGTCTTGCCGGGTATGACACCCAGTATGCCCGCGGCATTGCCGAATAACTGCAAAGCATTCGCGTCATGTGAGGACCCCACAAAGCGGCTAAGCCCTTCAATTCCGCCGACCAGCACTTTCTTCCCATACAGTGATTCAGCAATGTTCTGATCCAGTTGCTTATTCTCCGGTAGATCGGGGTTCAGTGCCAGATGCAAACTGCTCGTGGAGCCATCACAGGCTTTATGGATAGAGACTTTCAATGCGCTGGCAGGAATGCCTGCGGCTTTTGTGATCTGGTTGAGATAGTCTTCTGAAAGCGGCGCGCTCATACCGATGAGCACCGCTTCCACTTCAGAGGGCTGCCAGTTGCAGGCCTTGATCGCTTCGGATAGGAAACGCGTGCCGACCTGCAGCTCAACCTGGATATGTTCCTCGCGGGTAAGGTTTAACGGGACGTGATGCCGGTTGCGAAAACCCAGTTCGGACAGATTCAGCTTTTCGTTCGGCTGAAGCGGATGCCCGAGCCGCGCCTCCAGGAACATAGGAAGATGCTCGTTATCATAGCTTTCTCCCCAGGCACCATAAACGCCTCCAATCCCAACCGATGGATTGCTGACGCTCTCGATCCCAAATGGAATCCCTTGTGCCACGTCAATTACCCCTTTTTCCACGCCGGGGCGATCAAAAAAAGACTCGTTTAGTTCAGTTTTTATGTCCTCAATGGTCATTTGAGATACTCCTTGTTACGTTACATCGAAACCCCCATTGCCTTGGAAAGTTTCGCGCTGATTCGAGAACAGGCCGCGACTAAGAATTATATACCGCATAAGCTTCGTTTTTTATGAGAATTCACTCATAGAATGCTAAATCATCCATACAAACAATCAGCATCCGGATTTGTGGAGTTCAAAGTCTTTGAGAGCATCCAGCAATGGGCCAGATTTTGCGCCGAAGCTACCCGAAGTCAGGAGATGTTGCCGCGGCGACGCTTCGGAGTCCAAAACCGGATGCAGCGCAACTTACCTGCGAAGTGATGAGACCAGATTTCAGCGGATATTCTATTCTGCAAACCCAATTATGGTTATAATCAGCGTGTTGGGGGCGGCGATGGAGTCCGCCTTTGAATGCCTCGCGCTGATGACTCCTACTGAATCTACCTGGTAGGCGTCAGCGTGATACTTAATATTTATTAGGTGCGGCGGTTTTCATTCACAGCGTGCAGAGTCTCAGGGGACACCCACACCTGATTTCTCTAAAATAGAAATATGAATAACAAAAAGGTGCTTATCATCGATGACGACGCAGGCTTTCGTTATCTGGCTAGCCTGCTCTTCAAAAAAGCAGGCGCTCATGTTTTTATTGCCCGTGACGGCTTGGAAGGGATCAGTAAGTTATTCACTCATCAGCCCGATCTGACCATATTGGACGTGACGATGCCAGGCTTGAATGGGTTCGAGGTTTGTCAAAGGATACGGCAGATTTCGGATACTCCGATCATCATGCTAACTGCCTTAAATGATGAAAAGGAGATGCTGCGCGGCCTGGGAGCTGGGGCAGATGATTTTTTGTCAAAACCTTTCAATCCGGAGATCCTGCTTGCTCGCGCCAGGACAGTTTTACGCCGCGCTGAACATTTGCAAACTCAGACAGATACTTTTAAGGACAATGACGGGTATTTGAGCATTAATGTAGAAACACGCGCTGTCCTGATCAATGGCAAAAGGATCAAATTAACTCCGATTGAATTCCGCTTGCTGGCTTACCTGGTAAGGAACGCTGGGAAAGTGCTAACCTTTGAACAAATCCTCTCCAAAGTTTGGGGAACTGAATATCGTGGGAACCTGGACTATGTTCATGTCTACATTTCGCACCTCCGAAATAAAATCGAGGAACATCCCAAACATCCCCGTTACATTTTGACGGTCCATGGGATAGGGTACATGTTCGAGAGGTGATGAGAATGATTGCTCCCGCTGCTGCCACTTCGACACTCCTTATTGGTCGCAGCATGAGCCTCTGCATAAATGACATAACGAAGATACATTTTCCGGACAATGACGCATAAAGCGACAGCGGGGTGTATAATAAAAAAATAATCCGGCCGTGTTTTACTTAGTAGTAAAGAGAAGGAAGTGACCGTTACGAACATGGCATCGAAAAATAACAAACAATCCCCACAGCCAGACAAACCAGCCCGCAAACCACAAAAGAAGAAGAAAACGAAGGATGTCAAACCCTTGCCGGAAAAAGGGATGACCATCGTCGGTATCGGCGCGTCCGCTGGCGGGTTAAAGCCGCTGCAGACTTTCTTCGAGACTCTGCCGCCTGCCACAGGCATGGCCTTCGTGGTTGTCACTCACCTGCACCCTGAACATGAGAGCCACATGGCCGAGATTTTGCAATCGAAGACCAGGATGCGCGTCAGCCAGGTAGATCGCCGTGTGAGCATCGAGCCGGACCACGTTTACGTAATCCCCCCCAACCACAACATCGTCGTCAGCGACACGCACCTTGAAATAGAAGAGTTTGCGATGCCGCGCCGGCCACGCGCGCCCATCGATGGATTCTTCCGCAGCCTCGCAAAGGCACATCGCGGCTCGGTGGCGGTCATCCTATCCGGGGGCGGAACCGATGGCGCGGTTGGCATCAAGGATGTCAAGGAACAGGGCGGGGTGCTCCTGGTCCAGCATCCGCAGGAAGCCGAATATGACAGCATGCCAAACGCGGCGATCAATACCGGGCTGGCCGATATGATCCTGCCGGTACGCGAGCTGGTTGAAAAACTGGTGGATTATGGCAGGCAAACCCCGCGTTTGCCTGCCGAACCGGAGGGGCTATCGGAACGGGACCTTGAAACGATCCAGCGCATTCTAGCGCAGGTGCATGCCCGCACCGGGCACGATTTCACCCAATACAAGCGCTCCACGATCCTGCGGCGTATCCAGCGGCGTATGCAACTCAATGGATCTGCAGCGCTGGATGACTATCTCGAATATCTGCGCACCAATGTCGGCGAATCGGTTGCGATGTTCAACGACATCCTGATCGGCGTGACCAATTTCTTCCGTGATCGCGAGCCGTGGGAGGCGCTGGAACAGAAGGTCGTACCGGCCCTGTTTGAGAACAAAGCTCCCGGCGATAAGATCCGCGTATGGAGCATTGGGTGTGCGACCGGTGAAGAAGCCTATTCCCTGGCAATCCTGTTGACGGAGCAGGCCGAAAGGCTTCATGAACACTATGAGATTCAGGTCTTCGCCTCCGACCTGGATGATGGTGCGCTAGGGCGGGCTCGTGACGGAGTATACCCGACCGCCATCGAAGCGGACGTGAGCGCTGAGCGGCTGGAACATTTCTTTATCGCGCAGGGCAATCATTACCTGGTGAAGCGTGAGCTGCGCGATATGGTGCTTTTCACCAATCACAGCATCCTGCGTGACCCGCCGTTCTCACACCTGGACCTGGTCGCCTGCCGGAATGTGCTCATCTACCTGCAGCGTGAGGTTCAGGATAACCTTTTTGATATTTTCCATTATGCGCTCAGCCTGGGCGGCTATCTCTTTTTGGGCAGTTCCGAATCCGCCGAGCAGATGCCTCAGTTATTTGAACCTGTGGATAAACTGAACCGCATTTACCAGGCCAAGCCCTGGCGCGGTGAACACCAGCATGTGCCCACCCTGCCGCTCAACATACGCCGTACACAGCGCCCGGCATTGCACCTCGCTGCACGCCCGGTCTACCGCTACATCGTGGAAGAACCGGCCACCCTGGAGGAACAGCATAAGCAGGCGTTCGAAGCCTATGGCCCGCCGAGCATTCTGGTTGATGAAGATTACAACATCCTTCATCTCTCGGAGACGGCCGGGCGCTTTTTGTTCCAGCCTAAAGGGTCCATTACCACTGAACTGCTTAAAATCGTGCGGCCGGAACTTCAGTTGGAATTGCGCTCTGCGCTCTTCCAGGCTTTTGAAAAAGACCGCGCCATCGTCAGCAAACCGGTGCCGGTCCAATTTAACGGCAGGCCCCACCTGGTCGTGCTCTCTGTACGGCCGCGCAGGTCAGCAGCGGGCGGGGGAGGCAAGGGGTCGCAATATCAGGCGCTGGTGGTCTTCCTCGAAGATGAACTTGACGAGCGAACGGCTGAAATGCCGGGAGGACGCGAGATGGCTGAGGGCCGCGATCAGGCTCGCAGCAACGCACTTATGGTCCAATTGGAAAAAGAGGTCCAGCGCCTGCGCGAGCAATTGCAGGCCAGCGTGGAGGAATTTGACAGCTCCAACGAAGAGATGAAGGCTGCCAACGAAGAACTGCAATCCATTAATGAGGAGTATCGCTCCACTACCGAGGAACTGGAAACCAGCAAGGAGGAACTCCAGTCTGTCAACGAGGAATTGCAGACCGTCAACAATGAGCTGACGGACAAGCTGGAGGAGATCTCCCGTGCCCACAGTGACCTCGAGAACCTGATCGCCTCTGCGGAGGTCGCCACCCTCTTCCTCGACCCTGAATTGCGCATAAAGCGCTATACACCGGCTACTGCGGCGATATTTAACATCATGCCATCCGACCGCGGCCGTCCCATTTCACATCTAACGCACAACCTGGACTACCACGAGCTTGAGAAGGATGCCCTAGGCATATTGAGCAGTCCGACGCCCATTGAACGCGAGGTGCGCGGGCAAAAGGGTGAATGGTACCTGATCCGCCTGCGCCCCTACCGTACAATGGAAAACAAAATTGATGGTGTAGTTGTTACGGTGGTAGATGTCACTCCCATCAAAACCGCCGAGGAAGCCCTGCGCAGGATGACTGCGGAGCTTGAAGAACGCGTCAGACAACGGACCGAGGAAGTGGATGAGGCCAACCAGAAACTCAGCCAAACTCGCGATCAGTTCTATGCGCTCTT
>DASWKT010000437.1:0-3935 GCA_036396515.1 Anaerolineales bacterium
GCGTACTGATGAGATTGCGCCGCAGTGAGATGATCCACAACCAGCCAGCGATCTTCACCCAACAATATCACTGTGCGTTTGTGGCTGGCGGGATCGGGTGGATGCTTGTACCCATCATGTTCACCTTGCCAGATTTTCGCATCTTGCTTAAGAGCTTTTCCCCGCGACCAGCTCGTCCACGTGAAGCGGCTGACCATCCTCATTTGATCTTTGTTGTCGACAATTACTGTATTGTGCACCAAAGTATGGGCGAGACCATTTCGCCATACGCCTCCCCCACTATAAAGATAAGTTCCCGCATCGCAGGCGAGGTTATGGCCGAGCCACCACAAATCCACGTGCAATTGGTCGGCGTGAGAGGGACGCGTTCGATAGTCCGTGCAGCGGATAATGGCTTTGCTCTGCGAGCTGCGCAGGATGTAAACTCCCCCATTTGAAAAACCTTGAGTCCTTTGTTCAGGAGCATCCACCGCTGCCTGCAAGGCCTGAGAGCCATAGAACCAATACAGGTCTTCGTCCCACGCTCCAGATTCGAATAATCGTGTTCCTTTGGTCAAATACGAACCTAATTGCAACGACGGGCGGTAATCGCTGAAATCACAATTGTTGATCGGCAACACCAGTGCCCCATCATTGGAGCCGTAGACGGGCATCTGTCCCGTTTGCGGGTCAATCAACTGAGACAAATAATCAATGGATGATTTGACTACACGATGCACAGGCTCAGATAACGGTGAATTATTTAGCTCAGCCAATCGTAGAGCATAAAAATAGATATGCAGGATGAAACGATGGTAATTGAGCGAGTACATCGAATAACTGCCGTCCGCGAAAATCTGCGCCGAGGCTTCCCCCTCGAGAAGTTCTAGTCCCAGCTTGAGATATTTTTCCGAATCTTTCAATTCAGGGAAGAGCAATCCGACCAGCCATAACCCAAAGGCTTCGCTAATGGTGTGATTGCTGTGTGTGGAAATTGCATAACTTATGTTTTGATGGATCCGCTCAGCCTGAGCCGCAATGAGCACAGTGAATTGCGCAATGCGGTCTGGTGTTGTAGCTGGCGAATACAAAAAGCCGTAGAATCCCCAACAGCATGCCATCAAACGCAGAGCGATCTCCTGCCCATCCTTCCAGTTGACGCCTTGGTTGGGAGGATTGGAATCCGCCCAAGATTGGATCAGCCTCCAGAACGCCTCAGCAAACCTTTCATCCCGTGAGGCAACGTAGGCACGAACCAGTGCATAGGCTATGCTGAAACGGTTGGCTTCCCAGATGAATTTAATGTCAGTTGGCCCATCATCCGAAATTTCAGACCAATGCTTATTTGAATCCAATTTGATTTCCGAAACAGGGTCCATGTGCCAATCCGGTGGAAATCCGGTTTTCAGAATTTGGTGCGAGAAATATTTGATTTCACCGTTCAAAATTTGTTTGGCTTCGTCCACCGCGATTTGGGCATCCCAGGGAAGCTTATCAGGCAGGTTCGCTGGTTCAAAAAGGAATCTAGGAGAATTTTGTTTGCGCCACCGGGCATAGGCTTCGGGTGTTGAGGGTATGTTTTTCTTCAACCATGTTTCAAGCGGACGCTCTTTCCAATCGTAGGCCGGAATTTGTAAACGGACAAATCCAGTTCGCATCCGTAATGCATAACCCACCCGGAAAAACAGCCAGCGCGAGCCATGCGATTGAAAGAGGGATTGAAACATTCGAAAATTATTTAGCATTCTGCGTTGCTTCTCGCATGAAATTCATTTTGCGTCTGCGGACGATCAAGTCTGCTCGTTAGGTATTGACGCAGGACTTCGCAGCCGTGCCGCGTGGGTAGACAGCAGGATCCAGATCAGCGGCAATCCTAAAAAGATAAACAGGGAAGCAATTTGATTTCCGTGCGACCATATGTATGTCAGATATCCCGCTAAAAGCGTTAACAAAATATACAAAAAGCTAATAGTAGCGGGTTTATAACCGCCGATGACCAATCGCTGAAATAGATGGGAACGATGGCGGGAAAAAATGTTTTCGCGTTTGAGCAAGCGTCCAATGAATGTTGCGCCCGGATCTATGATGGCTGTCCACATTAATAACGTGCCAACCGTTAATGCGTCTCCACTTTGATCAGCAGATATCAATGGCAGGACGGCAAAGCTATAACCGAGAAATGTACTGGCGACATCACCCATGAAGATTTTGGCAGGCGGCCAGTTGTGCCCCAGATACCCCAAACTACTTGCAGCGATGGACAGCGCAACCCAGAACACGAACTGATTATGAACATTCGATGAAAGCACCATCCAGCACAAGCCTGCACTCAATGCCACGCCACCCGCCATACCATCAATCCCATCCATAAAGTTGTAGGCGTTTATCATGCCAATAATCCACAAAAACGTGATCACGATTCCGATCACGCCAAGGTCAACGTCGCCAAACATGGGTATTCTGACCACCCTGAAATACCCCATAACCAATATGGATATGATCGCAATCAGTCCCTGTACCAAAAAGCGGAATTTTGGAGACAACGAGTAAATATCATCGCGCCAGCCGACCCATGCAAGGATCGCTCCCAACAGGATATAAATCATACTCCGGCTCAAAATCGTTTCGTTCGCGAACCATAAACTTGTTACCAAAACAAGGACGACGATCGCCAATCCTCCGCCGCGCGGCATGGGTATCGAATGCGAACTACGTTCCTTGGGGTGATCGATGATCTGATGGTGCAACGCCAAACGACGAATGAAGAGAACACCGATATAAGCGAGGATAACCAGAAGAATAAATACTACAATTGGCAGCATGTTTAAAGGACTCGTGGTTGTCTCAATTCAAGCTTTTTCCCATTTGCACCCGCAATGAAAACCTTCACACCTGCACCAGGCTCGTAAGCAGTTGCAATGTTTCATTCATTTTGTCGCGGCGGTCGAGATTTTTCACCATATAGGCGCGCGCATTCTCCCCCATTTGCTTCACATATCCGGGATCTTTGGACAATTCCAGAATTGTTTTTGCGAGCAATTCATCATTTCCGGGTTGGACAAACATCCCGCCATCGGAAGATTCGATCACATCGCGGATGACGCCATCAATCACAAGCACGGTTGCGCGCCCGGACGCCATGTAGTCAAAGACTTTGTTTGGATAGGTGGTACGGAACATGGGAACATTCTGGAGGATCGCCAGGCATACATCTGCAGAGGCGACTACGGATGGCATTTCCTTTTTCGGGCAAACACCTGCAAAGATTACGTTCTCCAGGTTCAATCGCTGTGCTTCCAATTGAAGGTTGGGCCGTTCCTTGCCATCGCCAAAAAAAACAAATCGGATCTGTAATTCATCATTCAAACGCCTGGCTGCGCGCAATACGGTGTAGAGATCATGTGCCTGCCCCATCGCGCCTGCATAAAGTACCAAAAACTTATCTTTCAATCCCAACTTCTCACGGACGGATAAGCCATCCACACTTGGGTTGAACATATTTATGTCTGTCCCGTAAGGGATGAAAGTGACCTTGCTGTCCGGCACGCCCTTACCAAGCAGATATTCCTCGTATGCCGGCGAATTGACCAAAATATGAGTTGCGCGTGCATACAAAAATCCTTCAAGCCAGTGGGCAAGCGTAATCGTCATCGGATTCTTGATTACGCCCATACTGATTGCAAATTCGGGCCAAAGGTCGCGCACTTCCAGTAAAAAGGGCTTGCGCCGTACAAGGGCAACAAACCATGCCGAGACCGCTTGAAAGATCGGCGGCGTTGTCCCCATGATGAGATCCGCATCTTTCACTTGTAGAGCCGCCCATACAGAACTGAACATAAAACTAAAAAACGAAATAAACCGCCCAAAATAGCTGCTGTGCAGAGTCTGGGCGCTATAGGCGCGCAGCACCCGCACCCCCTCGATCACCTGCTCCACATATAGACCTTTGCGCTCTA
>DASWKT010000438.1:0-5944 GCA_036396515.1 Anaerolineales bacterium
TCACAGGGACAGCGCCAGTTGCTATCCATTGCACGCGCCGCGCTGGCAGATCCGCGCATCCTTATTTTGGATGAAGCCACCTCCAGCGTGGACACACGAACCGAGCGCCTTATCCAAAAAGCCTTTGATGAATTACTCAAGGGACGCACTGCGTTTGTCATCGCGCATCGCCTCTCGACCATCCACAACGCTGATGTGATCCTGGTGTTGAAGGACGGTCAGATCATCGAACGTGGCAGGCATGAGGAACTGATGGCAAAGCAAGGCTTCTATTACGATCTCTATATGAGCCAGTTTAAAAAACAGGAAGAAGTGGAAGCAGTAACACAGTAATCAGTAAGCCCTTATCAGCAATGATGAGGGCTTATGTTTTACAGAGTGCCACAGGCGTGTCTGGCACGCGTAACTAAGCCAGAAATTTGATTTTGCCTGTAATTTCATCTTTATGCAACGAGTGGCAAGCGATAAAATCCTCTCAATGAATATTCTGACTGAGATCCATCGCCGCGCTGGGATTAACGCAAAAGGCAAAACGATTTACAGGACAGCTGTGAGAGGCGTGATTCTGCGCGGCACAAATCTTCTCATGATCCACTCTTCCAATGTCGGTGATTACAAATTCCCTGGCGGAGGCGTGGATGAAGGAGAGACTCACGCGCAGGCTTTGAGCCGCGAAATCCAGGAAGAATGCGGTACCTTTCTCACCCAGCTAGGGCGTGAAATTGGCGCAGTCATCGAATACAGCATCCCAATGGAGAACGATTACGATGTATTCAAAATGACATCCCACTATTATCAATGTGACGTGGAAGATGGTTTTGGCGCGCAAAAATTGGATGGGTACGAGAAGGATTTAGGCTTCAAGCCTGTATGGATTGACATTGAGAATGCTGTCCAAATTAACAAAGCATTGCTTCATTCCGACAACGCTCCTGAATGGTTGAGAAGAGAAATTTTCGTCCTCGAATATATCCAGCAAAATCTTTTAGACTAAAATTGTAAAGAGGAAAGATAGGCAAGCCTTCTTCTTTCCTCTTTCTTCTTTTCCTGACACTTGAAACCTGACACCTGAAACTCCAATTATGGTATCCTTAACGGACTTCACCGCTGGAGCCCGCCCATGTATATTGCCATTGAAGGGGTCATCGGAGTCGGCAAGACTACCCTCGCCCGCCTTCTTCAAAATACGTTCGCCGCCGAAATCCTTTTGGAGGTATTTGAGGAGAATCCCTTTCTCTCAGATTTTTACAGCGACCGCGAACGGTATGCATTCCAAACGCAGATATTCTTTTTGTTGAGCCGTTACCACCAGCAGCGGCGCACCGTGAATGAAATGATCTCAACTGGCAAGAATCTCTTTGCTGATTACACATTTGCCAAGGATGCTCTCTTTGCGCGTATCAATCTCAAAGGTGACGAGCTTGACATGTATTACAAAGTGCATGAAGCCTTGGCGGAGAAAATCCAAAAACCGGATTTGCTTGTATACTTGCAAGCCAGCACGGATACCCTCATGCAGCGCATTGCTTTGCGCGACCGTCCTTATGAGCGGCAAATGGAACGCTCTTATATTGATGAACTCAACCATGCTTATGACGATTTTTTTGCAAAGCCTTTTGACCACGCGCCTGTCTTGATCGTTGATACAAATAGACTGAACGTTATCCAGATCCCTGAAGATTTGAAATTGATAGAGAACCGCATCAGACAAAGCCTGAGCCTGCCGCCGTTTCAACAGACGTTGCCTCTGCCCGATTAACTCGCGCTGAGCGGAGTGAAGACCCTGAGCGATAGCGAAGGGGCAGAACGAAGTCGAAGCGCGTATGTGATGAATAATCAAATTTTCCTGGAAACCCGTCCTTCGACTGCATTTGCCTGACGGCTCACTCCGCTCAGGACGAAAGGATGCCAATGCGAGTCACGCGTGAATCATTGATCCGAATCGCCAAAGAGACTGCACAACAGCATGCATTCAATGATCCCGATATCATCGCTGCGTATCTGACGGGCGCGCTTGCCTCCGATACAGACCCCTTACTGGGTGGCACAGCGGATATTGATGTCATTTTCGTCCATGCCAGTGAACCAAAGCATCGCCGCGAATTTGTCAAGCTCACGCCTGATTTTCACATGGATATCAGCCACCGTGCCAGGGCTGAGTTCAAGCGGCCGCGCGAGCTGCGCCTCGACCCGTGGCTGGGCTGGGAGATGTATGATCCCTTGCTTCTTTACGAACGTGAGAAGTTCTTTGAGTTCATCCAGGCTGGACTGCGCGCCGGATTCGAATTCAACGCGCCCGCGCCTGCATTACAACGTTCCCGCATCCTGCTCTCACACGCGCGCCAGATCTGGCGCGACCTGCTCAGCTTAGGCGATGCGGTCACACCCAAGGATGTGGCGCAGTACATGAAGTCCCTTTATCACGCGGTCAATGCCGTGGCGGAACTCTCAGGTCCGCCACTCCAAGAGCGCCGTCTGATGCTGGATTTCGGATCGAGAGCCGAAACAGCTCAACGTCCTGAAATGAATGCGGCATTAATTAGCTTGTTGGGCGCTTCTGAATTGGATCCGTCCATCCTGAGTGCATGGATTCCGGAATGGAAACTGGCGTTTGAATCTGCAATGGAGAGCAATCGCGTGGACCCGCGCATCCATCCTGCGCGCGTGAACTACTATGAGAAAGCCATCCAGGCAATCCTTGCGAGCGATAACCCGCGCGCCGCACTCTGGCCGCTATTGCAAACTTGGAGTCTTGCTCTGGATGCTCTACCTGAATATACCTTGGAATCATGGCACTCTGCTTGCAGTCAACTCGGCTTGACAGCTCCGGGTTTCGAACAGCGTGTGGAGGGATTGGATCGTTTCCTCGATGAAGTCGAAGCCCTGCTCGATGAACTTGCCAAGCAATATGGATTGGAAACCTCGACAAGTATCTAAATGTCTTTGCGAGGAGAGTTGAGACGCAAGGCGTCGAAACCCGACGAAGCAATCTCCTTCTAAACAGCGAAATCTGCTCGATAAAATGAATTTGCTAAACGGGAGATTGCCACGTCAGCCTTCGGCTTCCTCGCAATGACATTAAATTCTAAATAAAGGTATAAATATGACCCGCGCTGAAGCTTTAGCCCTTGTTCGTGAATTTGTAAAAAATGAAGGACTTGTCCGGCACATGTTATCGGTGGAAGCCGCCATGCGTTTTTATGCTGAGAAGTTCGGTGAAGATGTCGAGACCTGGGGATTGATCGGCCTGCTTCATGATTTCGATTGGGAGATCCACCCGACGCTCGAACAGCATCCGCAGGACGGCGCGCCAATCCTACGCGAGCGCGGCGTTCCCGAGGAGATCATCCAGGACATTTTGAGTCATGCCGATCACCTGTCCATGCCGCGCGATACATTGGTGCGCAAAGCCATCTCTGCGTGCGATGAGATCACAGGATTGATCACTGCGGTCGCATTGGTGCGTCCATCGCGTTCACTGTATGACCTTGAAGCCTCTTCCGTCAAAAAGAAATGGAAGGACAAAGCCTTTGCGGCGGGCACATCCCGCGCCGAAATGGAACGCGCCGCCCGGGAATTCGGTATCGAGTTGTGGGAGCACGTGGGGAATGTGATTTTGGCAATGAGAAGGATCGCACCCGAGTTGGCACTGGTCGGCAACGTTCCGCAACCATGAGTTCACGGCGCGCGCACGGCTAAGACCTTCGGCAATCTATCCAGTTGTTCTCTGTCTAATGTAATCAGTTCTGTCCCAAATCGCAAAGCGACCGCGGCGTAGACCGCGTCACTGCCGCGCAAGCGGTTATTCGCGGCGATTTCAACCGCGAGATCGGCAATATTTTTATTTACATCTATAAAAGTGGTGTTGGGAAAGTTACGCAATTCCTGAACAAACGATAATCCTAGTTCTGGCTTGCCCTGCCCGCGCGCGAGGGCGGCGGATATTTCAGGCAAAACAAGTATAGGAACAATGATGGGAACTGACTGTTCACGTACATTAAGCATGAATGTTTTGCTCGCCTGATGTGCAGGTTCAGTAGGCGTAAATGTACTCACAAAAACGCTTGCATCAATGGTGACAGGCGAATTCATCGGCGCATCTCTGAAAGGATTTCCACTGCGCTCTTTTCACTTTGCCAGCCTTTGCCGAGTTCTTCCCCGATTTTCATCAAGCGCTCCCACACTTCATCGGCAGATTTTTCTGGCGGGGCAGCGTCCAATGGAATAATCAGCGCGGCTGGCTTGCCACGCTGCGTGATGACATAGCGGGCGCGTTCCTCCTTCACTGCCCGCACCACTTCGGAAGCGCGTGATTTCAGCTCGCGAATGCCGATCTCTTCAGTCCTGGGTTGCTTCTTCTTTTTCATGTGGTCACCTATGTGACTACATCATACTCCTATGAAGCATAACAGTCAAGACCAAAATAACCTACCTTATTCTACTGCTCACGCCGCCGTCTCGCGCGCAGCGTGCCGCGCAGCGGTACTGGCGGCGATTATTGAGCAATACCAGCGCCGATGACAGCGTTGGCAGCGCAATTGGAAAGTTATTCGTGAACTGTAAGAAAAACTTAAGAAGTTGACGCTTGACTCTCACGTGGCCTCGTTATACACTAACATTATCAAATCAGAGCAAAGTTGTCCAAATCTGGCGATCTTATTGGTAAAGGAGCAATCATGTCAGAGGAACGATTTGTCTCACGCGGTTTTGTCGGCAAGCGGCGCGCAGGGGAAAAAAAGGACCGCATCCCGCCCGGTCAGTATCTTACGAATGATTTCCCTGTCCTTTCGGCGGGCCCAACTCCACACACTCCCCTCGACAAATGGACATTCAGCATCGAGGGCCTCGTCAAAGAAAAGGTTTCATGGACATGGCAGGAGTTCCTTAAACTTCCTATGCAGAAATATGTCGCGGATATTTCCTGTGTTACCAAGTGGACGCATCTCGATATGAAATGGGAAGGTGTCAGCCTAGACACCCTGCTCGAGCTTACAGAACTTGACCGCAAAGCTATGTTCGTCACTGCTTTTAGCGACGGCGGCTATACCACGAACATGCCTCTCACCGACATCATCAATGGCCAGTCTTTCATTGCCATAAAATACGATGACAAACCGCTTGCTCCTGAACACGGCGGACCCGCGCGCATGGTCGTGCCACATCTGTATTTCTGGAAAAGCGCCAAGTGGGTGCGCGGCCTGCGCCTCATGGAAAAGGATAAACCTGGCTTTTGGGAAACAGCTGGCTACCACAACCGCGGCGATCCGTGGAAAGAACAGAGGTATTGGAATGACTAAATCATGTCACTCTGAGCGTAGCGAAGAGTCTCTACCACGACGAGCGAGACTCTCACCTGCATTCCCCGGCATGGTCGGGGACCACACCCGGGGCAGGTGTGCGTCAGGCGATTTGCTAAGCAAATCGAGTGTCGGAAGCTTAGTTTCGATACGCCACTTCGCCGCTACTCAACCAACGGCTCACTCAGAGTGACATATGAGGGAATCACTATGAAAAAAACACTCGACTGGCAAATTGCTTCGATCAGGGACATCAAGCCTGAAACCGCTAAAGTAAAGTCGTTCACGCTGAAACTTCCCGACTGGATGCGTCACCGTGCCGGACAACATTACGACATCCGCCTGACCGCGGAAGATGATTATCAGGCCCAACGTAGTTATTCGATCGCATCCGAACCGGAGCGTGAAGGCGAGGTGGATATCACTGTCGAGCGCATCAACGATGGTGAAGTTTCAACCTATTTGCACGAGGTACTTGTCCCTGGCGACCGCATCGAAGCACGCGGACCGATTGGCGGCTACTTCGTTTGGGAAGCAACGATGACCGAGCCGCTGTTATTGATCGCCGGCGGGTCAGGCATCGTCCCGCTGATGTCCATGCTCCGACATCGCGCCGTGACAGGTGGCAAGAATCCAGCGGCTCTGCT
>DASWKT010000439.1:0-2857 GCA_036396515.1 Anaerolineales bacterium
GTGAAAACTCAACTGTACTTGCTCAGATGTATATTCACCGGGTGCGCGACTGGCACACGGAAGGGATTGAACTGCGCGGTTTTTCTTCGCCCATCTCGGCACGGAATGTGGATAACGATCTGCCAGATGAAGTAGTCGATATGCTTCTTTCCGTTTGCCGCGACAACGCAAAGGTATTCCAACACTATTTTAAACTTAAGGCGCGCTGGCTTGGGCTTGATCAATTACGCCGCTATGATATTTATGCTCCATTGACACCATCCAATAAAACATTCGATTATGCTGTGGCGAAGCAAATGGTTTTGGATAGCTATCGCGCGTTTTCACCGGATGTAGCCGAATTGGCAAAAAAGGTTTTTGATGATAACCACCTCGATTCAGAAATACGCGCTGGAAAACGTGGTGGGGCGTTCTGTTACGCGGCTCTTCCGGAGTTAACTCCCTGGGTGATGATCAATTATAACGGGCATGCGCGCGACATTGCCACGCTTGCACACGAACTTGGACATGCCATCCATGCCATGCTTGCCAACCGTCATTCCATTCTTGTGCAACAGGCATCCCTGCCACTCGCAGAGACTGCATCCGTTTTTGCTGAGATGCAGTTAACGGATCAGTTATTGAAACTGGAGAATGATCCGGCAGTGCGACGCGACCTGCTCGCCAATGCACTGGATGATGCCTATATAACGGTCATGCGTCAGGCATATTTCACCATCTTCGAAAGAGACGCACATGAAATGATCAAAAATGGCAAATCACTGGATGAACTTGCCGAGTATTATATGAATAATCTCAAAGAACAATTCGGTGATGCAGTAGAAGTGTCCGGCGAGTTTAAATGGGAATGGATTTCCATCCCTCATCTTTACCGTACTCCCTTCTACACGTACGCTTATAGTTTTGGTCAACTGCTTGTACTCGCTCTTTACCAACAATACCGCCTTGAAGGCGAAGGATTTATACCCAAATACTTGAAAATACTTTCCTATGGCGGGTCAGAGTCTCCAATGAAAATTCTTGCTGAAGTAGGGCTGGATATCTTTTCACCTGATTTTTGGCAGGGCGGATTTGACGTGTTGGAAAATATGATCGCGGAACTTGATCAACTATCCTAAGGAGCCATGCTCATGACTGAAGCAGCGCCCGCTTCCCTCTCCCCGTTTGCTGTTTTTCGGAACCGAAATTTTTCCCTCATGTGGTCTGGTCAGCTCATTTCGACGATTGGTTCCGCGCTAACATCTTTAGCCGCCTCGATTTATGTGTTCCGCTTGACCGACTCTGCTTTGAGCGTTGGCCTGATGCTCATGGCAACTGCCGCACCCAGCCTATTGGTCGGCCTGTTTGCGGGTGTATTCGTTGACCGTTTTGACCGCAAGAAAATCATGATTGCTGCCGACTTGATCCGCGCTGTGCTTGTTTTTCTCATACCATTCCTTGTTCCGCTAAATCTTATTTGGCTCTACATCATTGTCATGCTGACCAGCGCCATTGGACAGTTCTTCGATCCCGCGCATGAAAGTGTTCTTCCAGAAGTTGCCTCAGATGATGAACTAGCCGCCGCCAACTCGTTGATGGCGATAAGTTCATTCGGTTCGACTGCTGTGGGGTTTGCCGCAGCAGGGTTGATCGCCTCTGCCGCGGATATCAGTTGGGCATTTTACATTGACGCCGCTACCTTTCTCTTATCTGCTTTGTGTATTTACCTGATCAATATCAAGCCGTTTTCAGCCGAAGATGAGACCAGTGTCTCAATCGTAATCAGTAATCTGCGCGCGGGACTGCGCCAGCTTTTCAACACCCCCATCTTGCGCTCGTTATTCACGGCACAGGTTCCTGTGTTGATCGCATTCGGCTTGTCCAATACGCTGCTCTTGCCATTTGCATTACGCGCTCTCAAGGCAACCGAATTTGAATATGGACTTCAGGAAGGTCTCACTTCCATCGGTTTCGTCGTTGGAAGTTTGCTCATGGCCAATGTGTTTGATCGAATGCGTGAAGGAGTATGGATAGCTGTCAGCTTTCTTGCCATGGCTGTGGCAGGTATTATCTATTCATCCCTGCACTCCATTCCATTGGCGATTTTGATCGTAACGATATCTGGCTTCTTCAATGCGCCCTCTTCCATCGCGCGCCGTGTCATTGTACAACGGAACACGCCCCGAGATATGCGTGGGCGTGTGAACAGCGTATTTTTTGTTGCGCGCGATGTGTTATTTTTGATTGGCATGGGCGCTGCAGGTCTCGCAGATGCCATCGATGTCCGCTTGATGTATCTGGTTAGCGCACTTATTCTTCTTACGGGAGGAATTCTGGTGCTGGTTCTTCCTGGTTTGCGGCAGGAAGGAGCGGAGTGGCGTCAGTCACTTCGACTATTACGTACTGCTCCCAGTACGCCAGGATTGGGTACAGGACGACCTGTTCTACTGGCGGATATGGACCTGCTTGTAGCCTTGGTCCCTTCTTTATCAGCTCTCACGGCAAAGGAACGTGAAAGTCTGCTCCGACAAGCGAGAGTCATAGATGCTCCTGAAGGGACTACGGTCCTGCGTCACGGTGAAAAGGGCGACGCAGCATATTTCATCCTCAATGGTAAAGTCGTGGCTGGTATTACAAGTGCGGAGGGGAATTATCAATCGCTTGAGAACATGACAAGCGGGGATTTCTTTGGCGAGATCGCCGCGCTCACCGGCACCGCGCGTACCGCGGATGTGGTCGCTGTCGATACGACAACCCTAATGCGAATCCCTGCCCAGGCTCTTCGCGGTCTTATGAGCAACCCGGTTTTGGGTGCACTGTTTCTCACAAAAATGACGGAGAGACTCAATCGTTTCAGCATTAATGAATTGCCGCGCTT
>DASWKT010000440.1:0-5038 GCA_036396515.1 Anaerolineales bacterium
TTCTTTTGTTGAACTCGATTTTGGAAGCCGCATAATTTCTCAAAGATGGGTTTCCAGTTTGTTGAACAGCGAAGCGCTTTTTCCAAGTCGTTTGAGACGGAAATATCGTTCAACCCCAAAGTAGATCGTGTCCCAGCCAAATCGGAGAGTCTGCCACAAAGCAAGGATGAAATGGCGAATTCTACAAGCTATATTTGCTGTTCCATATTTGCGTTGTAAAAAATCTGCAGGCGGGAAAAAATAGGATGCGGTCTCCAGCATCCGGATGGGGCGCAGAATGAACGCGCCATTCGGTGCCAATAGAAGTGTCCAGAAGCGGCTTACCTGGCGGCCTTCGTAGGCTGCCAGCTTCTGTTCGGCGGCGCGCCCCATTAATTTGCGGGTAACCATCGAGGGCTTAGTGACTTGAAGGGCAGAGATGACTCCACTCGGGATGGGCGCGTCGAAGTGTTTTTTGCAAACCTGAAGCACGGAGCCGAGGATATCCACTGCACCCCAGTTGCGAGCAAGCTGGATTGCCAAATCCCAGTCGATCTCCCTGTTTTGTTTGATGACTTCGGCAACGTCGAGATAATACGTTAACATGCCATCGGCAAGGATGATGCGCGGCAGGTCATTGCGGTCGATCAGACTTGGCAAATACACTGCATGCTTGATAAGGTGAATGGCAAGGCTGAGCAACAGGTCCGGCAAGGCCATTTCCTGTACAGGCGCATTGAGGAGAGTTGCTCGCTTCGCGCGTGTGAAGATGCTTTCATAATCTACCGTCAGCAGCGTGTATGGATGATCCAATGCCCAGTGGATCTCGAACCAGATATTGAGATCGGGGGTGGAGCGCTGCTGGTGCAGGTGATGGCGAGTGAAGTATTCATCCTTGAGGAGGTTGGGCCAGAACTCGCCGATGCCCTGTTCCGAGAGCAATGTGAGGCAGGCTTGGACATCGTTCCGATGCACGAGGATGTCAATGTCAGCACCAGGCCGCATGGCAGGATTTTGATAAATTTTTTCACACAGCCACAAGCCTTTGAGTACAATGGTTTTGATATCATGGGTTTCAGCAGACTTAAGATAGGTGATCAATGCGCTGCCAAGTTTGGAGGCGGAGCGTTCATATTTTTCAGCTTGTTCGCACATGAGCTTCCACGCCTCTGCGGGAATGGAACGATCATCTCGTTTGAGGATCTGCATGGCCAGTACAGACATGCGGTTATGGCTTAGGATTTTTGCGAAGCGCAGCCAATCAATTTCTTGCAAAGCAGGACGATAATTTTCGTCGCGCCAGCAATTGGCGAACTCATAAGCCAGGATTTCTTCAGAAGATAAGTTTGTTTTTATATTCATATAAGTTTCGTCGACATTATGCGCCTTTTACGTTATTGAGAACCTGCCATCCTATGTTCGAGACTATAACCGATCAGCCCAAGACTGAACACGGCAAGAGTGATCAGCAGCCCGGTGGGGAGCACCCACCATCTCCAGGCGTCGGACAGGAACGCGCCGCTGGCGCGGGCGAAGTAAAGCATCGTACCCCAGCTTTTTCCTGAAGGATCGCCCAGACCCAAAAAACTCAGGCTTGATTCCGCAAGGATGGAGGCTGAAGCAACCAGAACGACCTGTACTAAAGCCAGCGGCCTTACGCCTGACCATAGATGCCCTGCCATGATCTGGACCGGATTCGCACCCAGCGCCCGCGCGGCTTCGATATATGTCTCCGCGCGCATGCTCAAGACGCGGGCGCGAACCAGGCGCGCCGGTCCTGCCCAAAAGAAGATGGACAGCACGATGATAACATTTCGCTGGCTGGGACCCAGATACACGCTTATCAGGATGACCAGTGGCAGGAAGGGCAGCACCAGGATCAAATCTGTCAGGCGCATAAGCAGGGAGTCAATCCAGCCGCCCAGATATCCGCTTGCAAGGCCAATGATCGTACCGATGAAAATTGCAATGGTTGCGACAATCAGCCCTGTAAACAAGGAGGCACGCGTACCTGCAATCAACTCGCTGAACAGGTCCTGTCCGAGGTCATTCGTTCCCAGTAGATTACTAGCATTCGGTCTTTGCAGCGGAAGCGCGACGCGTTCGGTCGAGTCATAGGGTGCGATTGCGGATGGAAAGGTTGCCAGCGTGAGCATAACAATCAAAAGCAAGAGGCCAATCCATCCGCTAATGTGAGTCAAGCGCCGGACGCTGCTCTGAGATCGAGGGGAGTATCGGAGAAATGGAGAGAGACGTGGTGTCGCGCCCGCTCGAGTCTGTGTGGTCATGTGGTTGTCCTGCGCAGGCGCGGATCCAGATACGGATACAGCAATTCGGTAATAATATTTATGACGAGTATGGTCACAGTGAATAACAGGAATCCACCCTGCAGCAGTGGGTAATCGCGGGACTTCACGGCTTCGAACATCATATTGCCGATGCCGCGGTAATTGAATACGGCTTCGATCACCGTCACACCGCCGAGCAGCTGGCCGAGATCGACCATGAATGAGGTGAGCACCGGCAGCAATGCGTTTCTTAATCCATGTTTCATCACGACCCAAAGGTTGGGCAAGCCTTTGGCGCGCGCTGTACGGATGTAATCCGACTCCATGATGCCAGACATGGCGGCGCGCATAATCACGAAGGCGGTCGGCAAATAGGCCAGCGTCAGAACCAGCACTGGCATAACTGCATGCCGCGTCACATCTTTGATATTCTCCCATCCCTCCAGGCGCGGAATGGAATATGAATCACCCACGGGCAGCCAGCTATGTTGGATGGCGAAGATCGGGATCAATAGCATCGCCAGCCAGAATGGCGGGATGGATCGCAAAATGTACACTCCGCTCAGCAAGCCCAGATCCATGGAATTACCGAGTTGTATAGCCGACCAGATTCCCAGGGCTGACCCGATCCATAATGCGAATGTAAGGCTGAGGCCGACCAATAAAAGTGTCCAGCGGAAATTCTCGCTCAAGACCTCGACAACGGTTCTGCCTCCGCTATATCGGTAGGACATGCCAAGATCGCCGCGCGCCAACTGCTTGAGATAGATGACATATTGCTCTGGTAAAGGCTTGTCGAGTCCATATTGGGCGCGCAGGGCTGCGACGCGTTCCTTTCCAAGCTGCGGCGCGGCATTGCCTGCGATCAATTGCAACGGGTTGCCGGGCATAAGGCGCGGCAAAAAGAAGTTGATCGAAATGGCGAGAAAGAATGTAAGGCCGAATTCAAGCGCGCGGCGAGAAACGTTTTTCATGATAAATGTTCTATGTCACTCCCTCCGGTCGCTCACATCGTCCCGACGTGGCACCCTATTAATTTCTTGTGCCAATGCTTTCAAGCGCTTGAAAACGATGCCGTACTGGGAAGACCAGTGCATGTGCGGGTAGGTCCCTTCAGGATACGGCTGGAGAGTTACGCGGCTTGCGGGTGCAGTAAGCCAGAGCGCTGTCACTAAATCTGCATGAAGCTGGCGTGCGCGTCGTTCTTCCAAAGAGGGGATATCTGAGTCGATCTCAGCGCGGAACTCCCAGTAGAGGTCGAGCAGCTCTGAGCGCTGAATGAGGCGGGCGCTCTCGAAGGGCTGCAGGTCGAGGTAGGCCAGGTCAAATTCAGCCATGCCAATCCCAACATCCTGCCAGTCGATCAAAGTGGCGGGCCGTGATTCCAAATCCCTGGGAAGTGGTGCATTGGCCGGAGTTGTATCGCCATGAAGGAGCACCAATTTTGCGTTTGCATATTTCTCACAACTCTCGCGCGCAACTGCGATCAAATCCGAGAGTTCTGGCAATTCGTTCCAAATTCCCGCGCGCTGGACAATGGCAACTTGTTCAGGGATCTTTTCAAAAGCCAGCATATTTTCATGCCGGGACGCAAGCCAGGCGTAATTCAGATTATCAACAGGGCTTGTATGAAGATACGCATACGCATGCAGAACGGATTTCAATTCGTCGCGCGTCCATTGATATGGATGTGTTGGAATGCGATGCGTGGAGGACAAATCCTCCATGACGATGATGTGGAAGCCGGTTGCCTGGTCTGTAGTCAGAAAATAGACGTGAGGCTTGGGGATACACAGGCTCGGAAGAATCGTCTGGTAAAAGCACAGTTCCCGTTCCGCCTCAAGAGCCGTCGGTGGGCCGCTGGGGTTAATTGTTTTAACGACAACAGGGTCGCGCGTCGAGTGACCCTGACCCACAGGGGTCAGGGTCACTCGATAAACGCGGCTCCATCCAAGCGCGATTTTTATTAATTCTGCATGGCAGTCTTGTATATCGTTCCCAAATGCCTGCCTGAGCAGATCAAGATTTGGCTCAAAGGTTTGCACGATGATTACGGAATATCCTGCGCGCCTTCGGGTAGGAAGGACCAAATCGTGACAATGCCCGTACCCTTCATATAGACCCAGCCGTCATAAGCCGCAGGGCGGTAGGCAAAGTTGCCGCCTGGCGACATGAGCGGAATGAAGGGAAGATTATCCGCGAAACGCTCCTGAAGTTGTTTTGAAATGTCTTCCGTCTTTGAAGAATCGGTGTTGGAGACAAGCTGTGCCACAAGGTCATCGAGTTCGGGATCACAAATTCCAGTCAGGTTGCCCCAGCCGACGGTGCCAAATTCGCAGTTGGTCAGGAAGCGGATGAAGCCGCGCTGGAATTGTGGACCAGATGACCAGCCCCAGATGCCCATATCATAGTCTGGTTCTGGAACTGCGACGAAGTTTGGCCATATGCGCGCGACGGATGAATCAATATCGAGGCAGTCCTGATGCGCGCCGAGTCCAACATCTGCGAGCCAGCCTGCAATCAACTCGGTTGCGCGCACTTCGACAGGATTGTTGACATCGCATAAAATTCCAAAGTCTGTATTCGTACCATTCAGCTCGCGAATTCCGTCGCCATCCGAATCCACCAGTCCTGCGGCTTCGAGTTCAGCAGCTGCAGCCGTTGGATCAAAGACGTGAGGGGTGTTGATGGACCACGCCAGATCGGGGTGATACCAGTTCAATGGCAATTCCACACCCTGAGCGAGCAGGATCACATCTACAAGCGTTTTT
>DASWKT010000441.1:0-2188 GCA_036396515.1 Anaerolineales bacterium
GAGCGTATCTGCACCGAGGAATTTGATGAGCGCGAGTCGTCCGGATGTCGAGGCGGGAAGTTGTGAATCTTGTCTGACGTCAGGAGCCAATTCCCCGAACCCGCGTTCCTGTTTTGGCGTGGGCAGGCCCAGCCGCTTTCGGATGGCGTTTTTCATTGCATCCTTCTCCACGCCCACCGCGTGTTCCTTGGTACGGTTCCAATATTCCTCGATCATATGCTGCGCCTGTTCGGGATGCGTAACCAGGTGAAAGGAAATCCTCCCCACAAATGTGCGGATGATGACACTGCCATAATCCAAAATGCGCCCGAGTTGATCCGTTTCCACACCGACGGAAAGGATCGTACTCAATGGCGATTCCTGCCGGCTGTCGTAAATGCCGACCACCTTTTCGAGCCAGACTACGCGTTGGTTCGTTACAATGTAATAATCATTACCCCAATCAATAATGACCCAGGTAACCAAGCCAATACACGCAATCAACGACAGGAATGCCGCAAACCCAACAATAAAGAAGGGTGCAATAATGAACCAACCGTAAAAAAGCGCCAGGGGGGCTATGAACGCCAAAATAGGGATGATCAATTTCTGGTACAAAACAATTTTATGCTTGCGTGCCAGAAAATAAATCACTTCGTCTGATCTCAGCCACTTGAAGCGCAATGTGCGCGCCAGTTTTCGGCTCTGCACAGCAACATCCATGTTCAAGCGGAGTTTCGGCGACTTCCTGAAGAGGCGTTCGAAATCGCGGTGGGTCAACACCAACAGGGATGTGTCGGTTGTGGCGACCACTGTCCCTGAACGCCGCCTGCGTGCGATCAAACCCATCTCGCCAAAATAATCGTTCCTTACAAGAACTGCAAGTTGTATCTCCTTGCCCTGCTGTTTACGAACGATACGCACACTCCCCTGATGGATCAAATAAAAACTTTCCGATTTACTGTCCTGCGTGAAGATCACATCGCCTTTGGCAAAAGACACTTCCTCCATCTCTTGCGCAATAGTCGTAAGTTCATCATCTTCCAAACCATAGAAGAGATGGATCTTTTTCAAAAAGGCGACTCTTGCAGAAATTTCAACCATGCTCTGATTCTATCAAATTTCACGCACGATGGCGCACCCATATGCGGGAGTTTCTGTCAGCGCGGGTAAATGCCCCTCGAGCAGTGATTCAACCGCCTCTTCCAGAAAGAAGCGTGCCGCCTTCCTTTGACGAAACGTGACATCATCCACCGCGCCGCGATAACGCAGGATGCCATCCCTATCCAACACAAAGACATGCGGAGTTGCCATTGCTTGATATAAATCAGCAACAACCTGCTCCGCATCGATCAGGACTTTCGGTATGCTTCGGTTTCGAGAAGCCTCTTCCACGCTTCGAGCGGATTCGTTTCGATTCGACGCGATGGATAGCATCTCCACATCACTGCCCCACTGCACGAGGCAAGCCATCGTCGAACGATCCGTCCGCTCCGAATGCGGGCACTCCGCCGACCAAAAATTGACGATGACGATCTTCCCGCGATAATCGCTTAACTTATGGAGATTGCCTTGAAGATCAGGCAACTCAAAATCGGGCGCGGGCTGATGAAGTTCCACGCCTGGGATTATATCAAGCGAATTGTCCCAGGGTCACCGCGGTCAGGATGGCGATCAACCCGGCAGGCACCATCACATAAACCAGCGCATACACTTGACGGATGTCAGACATCATCTGAGTCGTACGCTCTCTCAGGTTTGCCTGACCAGCAGATTGAGCGAGTGACTGCCGCCAATCGGAACGGTTTCCAAAATTCCCCGCGCCGGATGCGAGACTGACCAGTATGACAATGATCCCGCCTGCAAAGAAACGATTGCTAAGCGAGATCATGTTGAAATCCTTCGCGATCCACGACCAGCCCGCAACAAAGAGGGCAATGACCAGGTCAACGAACAGGATTTTAATCAATAGATTGAGCCACCAGGGTAGTTTAGTCATGAGTTCCTCCATTATACAGATATACGATACAAGCCTGAGAGACGTTGCAAGTTTTAGGCATGTTACAATCCGCCGTATGAAAAAATGGCAATTCTGGGTTGGGGCGCTCATCAGCGTCCTTTTTATATGGCTGGCGTTACACGGCTTGCGTCTCGAAGAATTTTGGGACTCGGTAAAACAAGCGAACTATATCTGGTTGTTGCCAGGCAT
>DASWKT010000442.1:0-1622 GCA_036396515.1 Anaerolineales bacterium
CCTTCACGAAAAACCTTGGCCTGTTTGAGCATGCCGTCCACGAGCGTGGTTTTGCCGTGATCGACATGCGCGATTATTGCGATATTGCGGATTTGCATTCCTGTGTCCCTAGAACTTCAAGCAAACCTTTCAATTATATAGTAAAGGAGTGTTCTCGTATATTGTGGAAGATTTCGGTGACTGTTCGAGAGGTGGGAAAAAAGGGGAAGAAGGATAAAATTGAGGTAGGAGAAAGAGCCGATGCGAATACAAGTCCAACTGCCTCAGATTAATCCAGAAGTATACCAGGAAGTGAAAGCGTGCCCGCATTGTGGCGGTGAGCATTTCAAGCCACATGGGCAACAAGGTCATCAGAAAAAGGTGCGCGATGTGCATCATCAAGAAGTGAGCAGCCAACGCCTGAAATGTATGAGATGCCAGCGGACTTTTCGTGTCTACCCGCAGGGCGTGAGCGGTGCGGATCAAAGCGACCGACTCAAAGGCATGAGCGTGCTGCTGTACATCTTGGGCCTGAGCTATGGGGGTGTCTCGGATTTTCTGGGAGCCCTGGGTGTGTTTATTGGCAAAACAACGGTGTATGACAACGTGCAGTCAGCGGGTGTTGCTTCGCGCCAGCAGGGGCGCAGCGCCGGCACGCGTGCGGTCATTGGTTCGGATGGCACGTATGTCAAAGTCAAGGGTGTTCAAGTCGGCATTCAAGTGGTGGTCGATGATGGCACACAGGAATTATTGGGCCTGGAACTGGTCAGCAGCGAAAACAGCCCCGAAATGGTGGAAAAACTGCGCGAAATTGCCCAGGCAGTGGGTGCGGAAGTGTTGGTGAGTGACGATCTGGACTCCTACAAGGAGGTGGCGGATGAATTAGGTTTGGATCATCAGATTTGCCGCAAGCATGTCAAAGACAATGTGGATGAGTTGGTCGATGAGTTGTTTAAGCAACTTCAGGATGAGGAACCGATGCCCGAAGGCGTGGTATCCAGCCCTGAAATCCTGGCTATGGATTTGGCACTCATCCAATGGCTGGTGTGGACCCGACCCGACAACGCCGCCGCGCTTTTGCGCGATTTATACCATCGCTACCAGGCCGCTCCCAAACCGTCATCAGGTCGCAAACATCCTGTCTGGTATCGTGTCCGAATGCTCATCACACGTCTGTGGAACAAGTGGAACCGCCTGACCCTCGACCAGCGGCGGGACGATTTGGACGGTACCAACAACACCTCTGAACGGGTCATTGGGTGGTGGATCAAAGAGCGGTATCGCACCATGCGCGGCTACAAAAGACACGAGTCCGTCAAGAATTTCGTCACCCTCACGGCCCGCATGGGCGCGCAATCGGGCAGCTATGATATGGCGGAACTGTATGCTTAATCTCCGCATGGGGAAGGGGCGATCCGGCTTTCTTCGACTTTTTACCCATTCACCGAACGATCACATGTCTTAGACCTACTTTACATTGGCTGAAAATTGTGATATATTGCCGATCACGACTCACTAGCCGCACGCTTCGGAGATTGTTCCAAGGGGCGGTTTATTTTTGTTGATTCTGGGGCAATTGCACATGAGTAACGATCAGTATTTTCTGACGCCGGATGGCCTCAAGAAAATCGAAAAAGACCTCG
>DASWKT010000443.1:0-9257 GCA_036396515.1 Anaerolineales bacterium
TTGTGGGAGATTGCTTCGCAATAAACGTTTGCAATGACATAGTTGAGATTCAATACGACAAATGATCTTGTATTAGCCCTTGAAATCACGGCCCTGGGCATGGGTCTCGTCTTCGCCGCGCTCATTCTGTTGTGGTGGGTGATGGCCCTGCTCACAACTATCACTTGAGGTGGAAATAAAGAATATCCACGCCCGCCCGGTCATTGCCCACGTGGATGGCCAGGAATTTGAAGTCAGCCCTGAAAACGGTACCAAACCCGAGGTTCGCGCTGAGCCAGGCGTCCAGAAAGAAGCGCAGGAAATAAAATCCTTTGAGCTGCTAAAGCCTCGATCAAGCCCGAGCCTGAACATCAATGAGATGACAGCGCCTCTGCCTGGCACAGTGACTGAGGTCTTTGTAAAAGCTGGTGATCAAATCGAATCTGGGCAGGTGATCGTCGTGATCGAAGCGATGAAGATGAAAAATAGCATTCGCTCCATACGTGCGGGAAGGATCGCAGAAGTTCTCGTGAGTGCCAATCAGACCGTGGCACACAAGCAGATCCTGGTGAGATTTGGATGAATATCGCAGAAATACTTCCTGAACTGCTTAAAGGCATTTTCCATTTTACCTGGGGTAACGCGCTGATGATCACCACTGCGCTGGTATTGATCTATCTGGCTGTTTACAGGGAGATCGAGCCAGTACTATTACTGCCAATCGGATTCGGTTGTCTGCTGGCGAATATCCCAATGGGCGGTATGACCGTCGCCGAAGGCATGCTGGGCGTTCTTTACAACGCAGGCATCTCAACCGAATTATTCCCACTGCTGATCTTTGTGGGGGTTGGGGCCATGATCGACTTCAGCCCGCTTCTCGCGCAGCCGAAGATGGCATTGCTGGGTGCAGCAGGGCAGTTCGGGATTTTCGGCACGTTGATCCTGGCTATTGCGATCGGGTTTCCACTTAATCAGGCTGCATCGATCGGGGTGATCGGCGCAATTGACGGACCGACATCCATTTTTGTCGCAACAAAATTGGCGCCGGAATTACTTGCGCCCATCGCCGTTGCGGCGTACTCCTATATGAGCTTGATACCGATCATCCAGCCGCCATTGATGAAATTACTGACCACAAAAAAGGAACGCATGATCCGCATGGACTACATGCCGAGGCCTATCTCGCAAAAAGCCTTGATCGCGTTTCCTATGATTGTTACGCTCATCGTGGGACTGCTCATCCCGGAGGCAACACCGCTGATCTCTATGCTGATGCTTGGCAACCTGCTAAAAGTATCCGGGGTGGTGGAGAGGCTTAGTAAAGCCGCGCAGAACGAAATCATCAATATCGCCACATTGTTCCTGGGTCTGACCATTGGCGCGACAATGAGTGCGGCAAGTTTTCTCAATCTTGCCACGATACAGATCCTCGGGCTGGGTTTGCTCGCATTTTCCTTGGACACAGTTGCAGGTCTACTCTTTGGTAAATTGATGTCCGTGCTCAGCGGTCATAAGATTAATCCGTTGATCGGCGCGGCAGGCATTTCGGCTTTCCCGATGGCGGGGCGCCTGGCCGCGAGAGTGGCAAATGAAGAGGATTATGACAACTTCATTTTGATGCACGCCATGGGGGCAAATACGGCGGGTCAATTGGGGAGTGTGATGGCAGGAGGGATATTACTGACAATTGTCAGCAAGTTGGTCTAGTTGTAACCTAATTAGTATAAAAGTCCCCTTTTCATCCTTGTTAAGACCAAATACTATTAAGTTGAATAGAATGAGTGCAGAGGTTTTACACAGAAAGGAGAAAAACATGTTTAAGACAAAATTACTTGCCGGGGTACTGCTAGTCTTTATGCTCCTCACAGCACAGGTCGGTATGGCGGCTGCGGCCCCGCTGGCGCAGGATGCAACTATAACCATTAGTGGGATCGTAACGGAAATTGGAGAACCTGAAACTGATGAGAACGGTGTAACCACTGTCCTTGTTACACTTCTTCTGGAAGACCAAACTACCCAGACCGTTCGTATCAGCGATGTTCTCGCTGCTGGACTCGAAATTGACCAGCAAGTGAGCTTGCAAGTTGATCCGAACGATGTGATTTCCGATGAAGAACCTACAGAAGAATCTGTTCATCCCATCGCTGCGCTGTTAGCCGCCTTCTTCTTCCCTGATGATCCCGATATGGCCAGTGTAATAAATGGTTACCACGAGGAGGATGGTTTTGGCTTCGGTGTCATTGCTCAGGCATTGTGGATGTCACAGAGTCTTACTGAAGGTGAAGACGCCTCTGCAGCAGGCTTGGTTCTGGAAGCAAAACAGAGTGGCGATTACAGCGAATTCTCTGAATGGTTTGATGGTCCCGTTCCCACCAACTGGGGCCAGTTCAAAAAAGAGCTGCGTGAAAATAAGGACAAGCATAATTTGGGCGTCATCGTATCTGGGCAGGCAGATACGGAAACAGTTGAGCAATTGCAAGATGAGCAGGTGCAGGAGAAGAACGGAAATGGTCATGGCAAGGACAAGAATAACGGCAAGGGCAAAGGCAAAAAAAATAAGTAGAAAATAAGTAACAACTTTTGGAGCGGCAATCGCCGCTCCTTTTTATTTGATAGAAGCTGATAGCCAAATCAGTTAAAATATCCCCAGAGATAACTATGAGAAACGTTGCGATATTAGGCATTGGGCAGACCAAAATTGACGAACACTGGGATAAGTCCCTTCGCGAGATCGGTGGGGAGGCCGCCTTCGCCGCCATGCAGGACGCAGGCATGGAGAAAGTCGACGCGCTGTTTGTCGGCAATATGCTTTCCCCGCTGGTCAGTGCACAGAATCAACTGGGAACTTTTTTTGCAGACTGGATCGGGCTCTGGCATCAAGAATCGGTCAAAGTGGAAGCCGCGTGCGCTTCGGGCGCGGCGGCGTTTCGCGCCGGGCTGATGGCTGTCGCCGCGGGAGAGATCGACTCAGCACTGGTAGTGGGCGTCGAGAAGATGACCGATAAAGCTGGCCATGATGTAACCGCAGCACTCGCCACAGCTGCCGATGCAGATTATGAAGTGGAACAAGGCGTCTCCTTCGTGGGTATCAACGCGCTGGTTATGCGCCGTTACATGCATGAATTCGGTTGGAAGCACGCAGACTTTGCGCCCTTCTCGATCAACGCACATGCAAACGCCATCCATAATCCGTTCGCGCGCCTGCACCAGAAGATCAATGTCGATCAATTCGAAAAGTCAAGCATGGTGGCCACGCCGATCAATTTATTGGACGCCTCGCCCATCGGTGACGGAGCGGCCGCGGCCATCATCGTCCCGGCGGAGAAGGTCGCGTCGGTGAATGGAAGGCCGCGGATAACGGTGGCAGGCTCGGCATCTGCAACGGATTCGATTGCCGTTCACTCCAGAAGAGATCCATTGTTCTTGTCGGCCGCTTACCAGTCATCCAGGCGCGCGTATGAGATGGCAAGCGTCGAATCAAAAGATATTGACGTATTTGAACTGCACGATGCATTTTCGATCATGTCCGCACTTTCGCTTGAAGCCTGCGGATTCGCCGAACGCGGCCAGGGTGTTAGGCTCGGCCTGGATGACGAGATCAGCCCGAATGGACGCGTGCCCGTCTGCACCCGCGGCGGGTTAAAGGCACGCGGACATCCTGTCGGCGCGACGGGGATGTACCAAATCGTGGAAATCGTCCAGCAATTGCGCGGCGAATGTGGCAAATCCCAGGTGGATGGCGCACAGATCGGCATGGCTCAAAACATCGGCGGCTCGGGTGCCACGATCCTGACGCATATTTTGAGGGTAGAGTAAAAATTCTGGTCTCTGGCAGAATCGGTTTTTTACACCCCTAGGAGAAGAAAAAGTTTGATAGCACAATAATAATAATCAAGAGCAAAACAGGAAGGTAAGTCCGGTGAGAACCCCTGCCAGTTTATCTTTCCTGCGGGCATAGGCAACCCACGAGGCAATCGCAAATCCAATTGGCAGGATCGGATAGGCCCAGACCGCGATCACAAAATTCCAGGCTTCCTGGGTTACTCCTGAATCAAACGCCATGACAGAGAGACCTGCAGCGACCAGCCAAAAGAATAATGATGCCAGAGCCAGCAATTGCGAGACAATCAGCCAGATAAGGATTGGCCTGCGTGATGAAGATCCTGTTTCCAAATCAATGCTCCCATAATGTAGTTTTCTCGAAGAGCTGAGAGAAACGAATTTTACACCCGTAAGAGGGTATGAATATTTTCGATCGGGTATAATGTCCATAACCGGCGGTGAAGCACAGTTTCCCACCAAATGTAGCTTACAGCGCATTTACAATCATATTTTTTGTGATTTCACGCCCTTGAATCCTTTGCCTACATATTTTATACTGTACAGAAGGAAAGGAGTGTCCCTCATGGCTGACAAGCGAAAAATAAGCCGGCGCGACTTTACCTATTACATGCAAGTAAAGGACGCCACAACGAAGCAAATCATTGGATATCTTTCAGATATCAGCACCGCCGGATTTAAACTGGACAGCCAGATAGAAATCCCGCGAGGTCAGGATTTTCGCCTGCTCATTGATCTCACGCCTGAAATTGCAAACCAAAATTCCATGGTGTTCATCGCACGCAGCAAGTGGTGCCACAGGGATCATGTTGACCCCTTCACATTTAACGTGGGCTTTGAGATTATCAACATGGCTCCCGGCGATATGTTGATCTTCCAGCGCATGTTTGACAAGTATGGTTCGCAGAAAGCAATGCGAAGTAAAGGTTCGGACGACTATTTGTGGAAATAGCTCCAAGAATGTTTTTCGTTTGACGGGTGGCCATAGCCGCCCGTTTTTTATTGTAAAATGAGAAACATGAAGTATAGAACACTACGATCCATTGTACGCTTCTTCATGAAGATCATTACAGATATCGAAGTACACGGCATGGAAAAGCTCCCCGAGGGAAATTTTATTGGTGCAGCAAATCACCTGGGCCGGCTGGATACGGCCGCCTTATTGTGTATCGTTGACCGGGAAGACATCATTTTGCCGGTCGCCGAAAAATATAAGAACCACCCGCTTTTCGGCGCGATCGGACGAGCCGTTAATGCGATATGGTTGAATCGATTTGAAGCGGATTATTCCGCTCTGCGCGAAATCCTTGCACGGATGCGAAAGGGTGGCATGCTGGCGATCGCGCCGGAGGGAACACGCTCAAAAACCGAAGCCTTGCAGCAAGGGAAAATGGGAGTCGCTTTTCTGGCAAGCAAGAGTGGGTATCCCGTGTTGCCGGTTGCTGTGACGGGCACGGAGGACCACTCGATTATGGAAAACATCAAGCGCTTCCGGCGGTCAAAAATTATCGTGAGGGTAGGAGATCCTTTTTATGTTCAGATTCACCAGGGAAAGGGACGCGAAGAAGCGATGCGTCAGGCGACCGATGAGATCATGTGTCGAATCGGTGCGCTTCTTCCCGAGAAATACCGCGGAGTATATACTAATCATCCCCGCTTGAAAGAATTGCTTGATCAGCAATCATGATGCTTCGAATTCTACGTTTTCTCATTCGTATCCTCCTCAATCTTGTTGCCCGCATTACTATTCGAGGCAGGGAGAAGGTTCCCTCAACGGGTGGAATGATACTGGCATCCAATCATATCGGTATCCTGGACATCGTCATGGTCTACTTTGCCATTGATCGGACAGACCTTTTCATCCCTGTTGCCGAGAAATGGGGGAAGATCGGCTGGATAAACTGGCTGGGCAAGCAGCTCAACTTTCTTTTCGTGGACCGTTTCAACCCTGATTTGAAGGCGATGCGAAAGATGATCGCGCTGATGGAGGATGGCAACTGTCTCGTCATCGCGCCCGAGGGGACGCGTTCGCGCACTGGTGCGTTGATCGAAGGCAAGCCGGGAGTTGCTTATCTGGCGGCGCGCTCAGGATTCCCCGTTTTCCCTGTGGCCATTACCGGAACAGAAGATAAGGTGATTTTAGGAAATCTAAAACGGCTCCGAAAATCGGATATCACTCTCACAGCCGGAGAGCCATTCATCGTGCCCCCTTTACCAAACAAAGATCGGGACACAGCGCTTCAAAAATATACAGATGAAATTATGTGCCGGATGGCTGCATTACTGCCTGAGAGCTATCGCGGCGTTTATGCTGAACATCCGAGATTAAAGGAAATCCTGGCAGAAGAGCTATGAACGCTCGCATGCAGGAAGAAATTGATAAAACACGAGTTGAAAGGATCACCCATGCCTGAAAAAGCAAATCCGCCTTCGCTTGAACAATGGACACGTCTGTATGAATTGATGGGCATCATAAGGGAACTCACGCCGTGGGAATACATGTATGAACACAACATCTTCGGCGTTCAATTCCCTGAAAAGGGCGATTTGGGTTTTGTGAGCGTGATGGGAAATCTGGGAGAACATTTTGCTGTTGCGGTCTATGTGGGGAAAAAAGGCTTTGAAGGCTTTTTGAACATGCAACGCATGGGAGACCGGCTTGCGCCCGAAATTGTTTTACAAGTGCCGCAACTCCAGGCTGCCTTTGAAGATCGGGAATTGATTACACCTGATGACCGAAAGATCACTAGACAACTCAATTTGAAATTTCGCGGCAAAAATGCATGGCCCCAATTTCGAAGTTATCGGCCCGGGTGCTTCCCCTGGTATCTGGAAAAAGAAGAAGCGCAAATGCTGATCCACGGGCTTGAGCAATTGATGGATGTTGCCCCGCGCTTTAAGAATGACACCGATATGCTTGAATCAGCTGAGCCAGATGGAAAGTTGTTGGTGCGCGTGCAGGAAAGCGGAAAATGGGTGGACAGACTTCAGAAGATAAAGTTTCCTGCAGATCCTCCTCTTCAATTAAGAATGAATATGGATGCGCTGCATTATCTTAAAAGTATGGAGAAGCAGAACGCCACCGTTGAAGTGGATATCCAAATGATGGAAGAGGCGGTAAGAGAAGAGAAATTTGATCGCCCGTATTTTCCCTTTATGCTTCTCATTGCCGAGAAACAGAGCCATATGATCCTGGGCGTTGATTTGCTTTCTCCTCTACCATCCCTTGAAGAGATGTGGGAAATCGTCCCTGAAAAAGTTACGGAAATTCTGGCGAATTACCTTTTGCCAAGGGAAATTCAAACAAAGGACCCATTGATTGCCCTGCTTCTTGCCCCGCTTGAAAAAGAGGTGGGGTCTAAGGTTAATTTAGTTAAGCGTCTTCCCACTATTGAACACGCGAAACGGGAGTTTAGAAAATTTACCGGGCGTTCATTCTAGAGAGAGCCCTGACTGGATAGGCAGGTGCCGATTGCTTCATCCAGCGCCAGGAGCACGGAGTGCAGTCGGACGCCTCACCTTTGCAGGTGCTGGGTTCTGGCGCATCATTCAATGGGTTCAAATATCCCATCCAAATGTAGATAGAAGGTCTCTACCCTAAGTTTTACATCACAAAATTTCACCCTCTGCGCGTTTCAAAAACTGTCCATCACCCGCTTTACCCGACCACTGATCTCCATCCACGATCAATTTGCCGCGCAGGAAAACTTTTTCGGGATAGCCCACCAACTCCCAGCCTTCATATAAGTTATAGTCCGTGCGATGCTGTGCGTGCGCCACACCATAGTTGACTTTCTTTTCAGGGTCCCAAATCAGGACGTCTGCATCAGAGCCTGGTAATAACGCACCTTTGCGCGGATACAAACCAAATATCTTCGCGGGGTTCGTGCTGTGATAGGCAACGAATTGATTCGCGCTGATCTTGCCCGCGCGTACGCCACACGTCCACATGACCGGCAAACGATCACCGACGCCGGGCAGGCCATTGGGAATTTTTGTGAAGTCGTCTTTACCCAACTCTTTACCGGGGATGGCGATCTCGTTTCCTTCGTAGAAGATAGGCTTGTTCCCGTCATAAAAGAACGGGCAATGATCCGTGCCGATCGTCTGCAAAATTCCTTCTGCCAGCCCTTCCCAGATACGCGCGTTATCCTGCGCCGTTCGCATCGGCGGGGAACAGATCCATTTTGAGCCATCGGGACGCCGCAAATCATCAATCGTGAAGAACAGATATTGTGGACATGTCTCTCCCATCACCTTGACGCCGCGTTCGCGCGCATACTTCAACATATCCACTTCGCCGCCCACATTCATATGGACGATATAGACGCTCGCACCCGCATCGGACGCCATGCCTGCCACTCTTAACGTCGCGTCGACCGCACCCCAGCTGGGTCTCGTTAAGGCGTGCCACTCAGGAGTCCTGCGACCGGCTGCCAAAGCCTGTTCTGTCAGTGTTTCAATCACATCACCATTTTCGCAGTGAGCCATGACCAAGATGCCGTTATCTCTGGCGATCTGCATTGCCTTGAAGATGCCACCATCGTCAATGCGCAATCGTCCGTTATAAGCGGTGAAAACTTTTAGTGTGGTAATCCCCATATCTCTCACAGAAGGGATTTCTTTCGAGATTTTTTCATTGAATTGAGTCAGATTCATGTGAAAAGAATAATCGATCGCGGCTTTTGCAGATTTCTCAAACCAGAGATCAACTGACTGTTTGAAACCCTCGGTTTCCAACACCACAAAATCCATCACTGTCGTCGTCCCGCCAAATGCCGCGGCTTTGTGACCCGTGTAATGGTCATCAGAAGAGACGGTGCCAAACATCGGCAGGTCAAGATGAACGTGAGGATCGATTCCGCCCGGCATAATGAGTTTGCCTGTGGCATCTATAATTTCAGCATTCGGGTGTCCTAAATTCTTCCCAATCTGGGCAATCGTTTTCCCATCTATCAAAATATCAGATTGAAAAGTCTCTGATGCAGTAATCAAAGTCCCATTCTTAATCAAAGTCGCCATCGGAATCATCCTTTGCATCGTAAGGCACCTGCACATCTTTTATCCCCAATAGCGCCATTAATACTTCTGGAGGAATATCGACTTCGGGCAAATCCGTTTTGTAGAGTTGCTCGTTCTCCGCTCTCTCGCGCAAAGAATGCCAGAGCAATTGTCGCTCATCACCATCTACAACCAGATCGTTGAGCGAGTGTGCTTTGAGCAGGTATTCGCCAGTTGTATACAAAAACGTAATTCTTTTCCATTTATCCGCGACGATCGTTTCTTTTAATCTCTCTAATCCCCCGATCTGGATTTTGTAATATTCTTCCTTCGCGCGTGGATGGTCGGCTTCATCCTTCAGCAGTTGGCCGCGCGTGGTCAACTCGTGGCCGCGGACTTCGGCGATGTATTCGATCTGCCCGCCGCGCTCGCCGAAT
>DASWKT010000444.1:0-4697 GCA_036396515.1 Anaerolineales bacterium
TGCTGGTGGGAGGACCAATGAGCGAAACTTTTATTCGCTCGAAGATCGAGGCATTGCTACAGGAGATTCCATAGCATGTTCCCTTACTTGCGCTTGGGGCCTTTTATCCTTCCCATGGCAAGCCTGGCTTTGCTAGCCGGCTTATGGGTGGGACTTCCGCTAATCGAGCGCGAGGCTGTTCGCTTGAAGATCAATGCGTCCACACTCAGCAATCTGATCCTTTACGGCCTGTTGGCAGGATTGATCGCCGCACGGCTGGGATATGCGTTGGAGTTTCCCGCTGTATATTTATCCAAACCCCTCAGCCTGCTGTCGCTTACCCCGACCACGCTTTCACCATCAACAGGATTGGCCGTTGGATTGATCACGTTCGCAATTTTCGTTCAGCGCAAAGCAATGCCAATACGTCCAACACTCGATGTCATCGCGCCTGGGCTGGTGTTGTTCATGGCATTCGTGGGACTTGCTCACATCCTGAGCGGCGATGCATACGGCGCGCCGACGAGCGTCCCCTGGGCGATTCGGTTGTGGAATGACTATCGTCATCCCTCACAGTTCTATGAGACATTCATCGCATTGACGATCTTTCTTGTGATTCGTGAACGATTCCCAAAACCAGAAGGAGCCGGAATGAATTTTCTGTTCACGATTGCGCTTTCCTCTGCTTCCAGAGTCTTCCTCGAAGCCTTTCGCGGCGATAGCGTGTTCTGGCCCGGCGGTTTCCGTGAGGCACAGGTCATCGCTCTCATTATCATGGCAATCAGTCTTTACGGGATGAGGAAGTGGATGAATCCAGATACCACAGATCGGATTGATAGTGGAGCTGTCCATGTCAAATACTAGGAAAATTCGACTTGATTGGATTTTTTTCATCCTGATGGCGCTCGGCTTGATCGCCTTACTCATCTGGTCAACGATGGGCGAGCTGGCGCGCAACCCATCGCGTGAAGCGATCGCGGACTTGGGTCCATACGGGTTTGTCACAGTCCAATTTCAAACCGATCCCTATCCTGCCAGGCCGACAGGAACCGTAGGGTTGAGTTTCATGCTCATGAACTCGCGTAACGTCAGCATCGAGCCAGATTCTTTTTCGTTTGAGTATGGCCGCGAGGGGAACGACCAACCGGTAGGTTCAGGGACTGCTCAACCGATGTCGGATGGAAGCGGCATGCTCATGGCCGGCGCGCAATTTCCATCCGCGGGAACCTGGTGGCTGCGCGTCAACCTTGCCAAGGATGGCTATCAGGATGAAGTGCAATTTACGATTGAGGTCAGGCCCGCACAATGATAGGCGAAATTGCCTATCGAATGACAGGCTGATTGGCGCTCTTCTTGCGAATGCTTAATAGACATAATCTATGTGATGGAGACCAATTCAGAGCGACTGCCCCTCGTTTAACCAGCATGACAGTCCCCACTCAATCCGGTCCGGTGACCACGACCATTTATTCGTTCATCCGTTACCTCGAAGCTAAGAGAACTGTAGATGATCGCGCCCTCAATGCGTTTGTCTGGCAGACTCTAGCGAACGAGCTTCCCGCCGCAACCGCTGAGCGGCCCTTGCGCGTGCTAGAAGTCGGCGCGGGTATTGGCACAATGGTCGAACGCCTCGTTGGCCAGTAGATCTTCGGTCACACGGAGTACACTGCCCTGGATGAGAATCCACCTCTCATCGCCGAATTACATCGACGATTACCGAGCCGAATTCGGTGCGGCAAATCAGATATTTGCTTGGAGTCATTCGTAGGCGATGCTCTTTCCTTCACAACTCGCGCTGAAAATAAATATGCCTGGGATCTTTTGATCGCACACGCTTTCCTTGATTTGGTTGACTTGCCATCAGCCTTGCCTAACTTACTGACCTGCTTGAAACCTGGCGGTCTGTTTTACTTTTCGATTGTCTTCGATGGTGCAACCATCCTGCAACCGGAGATTGACCCAATTTTTGATACTCACATTGAACATCTTTATCATTTGGCGATGGATCAGCGGCTTCACCAAGGACAGCCTTCAGGCGATAGCCGGTCTGGGCGGCATCTGCTTTCCAACTTGCAACAGATGAACGGGATCTTGCTTGCTGCAGGTGCTTCCGATTGGGTTGTATATGGAGACCCAAATGGCTATCCAGCGGATGAAGCTTTCTTCTTACATTTCATTATTCATACGATTTACACAGCACTCCGCGACCATCCCGAACTTGACCCAGATCGATTCTCAAACTGGATTGCCGAACGCCATGCGCAAATCGATAGCGGGAAGCTCATTTTCGTCGCTCATCAACTGGAGCTCATCAACTGGATTTCCTTGGGCAAGTGCCAAAAAGTCCTGCGCATGATAAGGTCGCCGGGTTCTGAGCCTAGTATAGTGGTTGTCTTATGAAGGGAAACCTATGAATACGAAAATTTTCGAAGCCCGCGAGTACATTGCAAAAGCACGCGAAGCTCTACAGCGCGGCGACAAGGAATCCGCATGGAAATTAGGCGAGCAAGCCGCCTTAGTTGTGCCTGATATGGAAGACGCGTGGCTAGTGCTTACTGCGTCTGACCCAAATCCGCAGAACGCTCTTGCTTATGCCCACAAAGCCTTGGAAATCAATCCCGACAGCACTCGCGCCCGCCGGGGCGTGGAATGGGCCTTAACTCGGGTGAAACAGACTCAAGCCAGGAGTGTCCTTGTTGGGCAAAGTACCACCCTGAGCTTGTCGGCGGGTGAAAAGGGTGCAGTTGCAAATCTCCCGAAACGCATTCATCGGGGAACAAATCCATCACCTCAATTAAAGATCAATGGACGAAATTGGCTTTATTCAGTTCTACTAATTGGAGCAGGGTGTTTGATCGTTGGTTTTGTGGCATTATTTGCATTGACCAACCCTGCACTCGCGTCCATTGTGAGCAATGTCAGCGCGCCTGTGTCCACACAGGAAAACCTTTGGGCATCCGTAGACATCGCAAAACTCACAATCACTCGAATTGATGGCAGTGTACTTGCTCCCGAACTCGCAGATGCAACAACATCACTGCCTACCGATTTGCCAACATCTGTTCCAACGGACGTGCCAAGTTTGGCCGCAACTGAAGCGCCCACTGTTACACCCGAAGCAGCCGAGACACCAGGCACAATGGCAATGGAGATCGTTGGTGATAATTCGATGGATCAATCCGTTCCGCCAGTTGAGGCGCAGGCTCAATATCCCGCCGAAGGCAACGGTGAACGCTGGATCGATGTGAACCTCTCTGAGCAGCGCGTGTCTGCCTATGAAGGCGATACGGTGGTGAATTCCTTCCTTGTCTCAACGGGCGTATCGCAGACACCAACTGTAACGGGCAAGTACAAAATCTATGTTAAAGTGCGCGTTCAGGATATGTCCGGGCCGGGCTACTACCTGCGGGATGTACCCTATGTGATGTTTTTCTACGAAGATTACGGCTTGCACGGTACATACTGGCATAACAACTTTGGTACACCAATGAGCCGCGGCTGTGTAAACCTGACAGTTGACGACGCGGCCTGGTTATATAACTGGGCATCGGTCGGCACTGCAGTGAATGTGCATTATTAGGCCTTTTGCGAAAGTAGTGGGGCATAAGCCCGCTACAGTTCGACTACCGATATGAATTTACGTGTGGCAAATCCATTTTATCGCTGGAACAAACTCACCTCCGCATAATGCGGATTATGCCCGTTTACCAGGTGAAGGCATAAGAGTGCAAATTGTCTAGAAGGAAAATTCTATGAATCGCATTCTGCAATCTTTTTTTCTAATTCTGAGCTTGACTCTGCTCACCGCCTGTTCGACGGGACAGAACACCACTGTCCAGGTAACCAATACAACGGTTCAAATCCAGCCGACAATGGGTCGCCCAACTGATGCAGTTATTGCCTCTTTGACCGCCCCCGCATCTGCATCCACCCCCAAGCCTCCGCTTGCCAAAGACGCGTGGATGCAAATACCCGCTGTGCCAGCCAGCATCAGCGACTCAATGCGGGAAATTTATCAACAAGGACTCACACTGGGCAACGACCCAGCGCACTTCTCGATCATTGGAGATTGCCAGAACGTCTCATCCTATTTTCTTTCAATGTTCGATCAGCCTGGTGAGTTCAGTCTTGGCGAATATTCTTATCTTCAGCCAACGATTGACTACTATCAAGGTTCGTTTTCGCGGACCGGTCTGGCAGTCAAAGGTGGATTCAACGTTGCCGCGATTCTTTCGCCTTTGCGCTCCGACCCAAAGTCCTGCAATCCGAATGAATCACCTCTGGATTGTGAATTGCGTGTTTGGAAGCCGTCTGTCGTCTTCATCAGCATGGAAACGTGGTGGTCCGAGAAGCCAGCTGAGGAGTACGACAAATACATGCGCCGCGTGATCGAACGTATCCTCGAAACAGGCGCAGTGCCGATCATCGCCACCAAAGCGGATAACCTTGAAGGCGACCACTCGATCAACGCTACAATCGCACAGATCGCGTATGATTATGACATCCCACTTTGGAACTTCTGGGCGGCTGTGCAACCCTTGCCCAATCACGGTCTCTGGTCGGATGGCTTCCACTTAACCTTCGCCCGCAACTTCTTCGATGATCCGGATCGCATGGAAAGCGCTTGGCCATGGCGCAATCTCACCGCCCTGCAAACGCTTGATGTGGTCCACAGGGAATTAATGGATGGCAATTAAAAATTTCCCTCGAACAGAAAT
>DASWKT010000445.1:0-2138 GCA_036396515.1 Anaerolineales bacterium
TCTTCACCCGCCAACAACTTGAAGAGATCGAAGATAAGAGCCTTGCACCGTACGGCATGCGCAGCAGGGACTCAAAAGGGCGCGCCTATCTGGATAACGAACCGGAGTATCGCACAACGTTCCAGCGGGATCGGGACCGCATCCTGCACACCACAGCATTCAGGCGGCTCGAATACAAGACCCAGGTCTTCATCAACTACGAAGGCGATTACTTCCGCACCCGCCTCACCCACACGCTTGAAGTTTCCCAGATCGGCCGGACTCTGGCGCGCGCCTTGGGCGGGAACGAAGACCTGGTCGAGGCAATTTGTCTCGCGCACGACCTCGGGCACTCCCCTTTCGGGCATTCCGGTGAAGTTGCCCTTGCCCGCCTGATGAAAGACTTCGGCGGTTTCGATCACAACCGGCAGTCACTACGCATCGTCACGGAACTGGAACAGCGTTACCCTGAATTCCCCGGGCTGAATCTCTCCTGGGAGGTCCGCGAGGGCATGGTCAAGCACGAGTCTGAGTATGATATTTCAGACGCGCGTGAATTCACCCCGGACTTGCGCGGCAACCTCGAAACCCAGATCGCCAATGTGGCTGACGAACTGGCCTACACCACCCACGATCTGGACGATGGCCTGCGCTCGGGCATGATCACACCTCTGATGCTGGATGGCATCGCACTGTGGGAGATCCTGCGCGAAACGTATCACTGGCGCGGCCCGAATCTCGACGATATCGAGCGTCATCGTATGATCCGCCAACTGGTGGGCCTTATGGTCACGGATATGATCGAGGCCACCGACAGGCGGCTTAGAGAAAGTAACGTTAAATCGGCCCTCGATATTCAAAAACTTAAACACAATGTGATTGGGTACAGTGAGGAGATGCAGCGCCGAAACCGCGAGCTCAAGGATTTTCTCTATAAGAACCTGTACCGTCACAACCGCGTCGTACGGATGCAGGTCAAAGCTGAAAGATTGACCTCGGAGCTCTTTAACGCTTACCGCTCCGAACCGCTGATGTTGCCGAGGCATGCCCAAAGTTTTATTGACAAGCGTGGTCTCGAGCGTACGATCTGTGATTACATCGCAGGCATGACCGACCGCTTTGCCATCGGAGAACATCAGAAATTATTTAATCCGCTGGAAAAGCCTTAAAATGTGAGGTGAATATGAATCAACCAACCTATTTGACACCTGAGGGTGAAACCAGGCTCAGGGCAGAACTGGCAGAGCTGACCGGGCCGCGCCGCGAAGAGCTTGCGAAACGACTGCGCGCCGCAATTCAGATGGGCGATCTGTCTGAAAACGCGGACTATCATAAAGCCAAGGAGGACCAGGGCTTCCTTGAAGGCCGCATCCAGGAAATTGAAGCGATCCTGCGCATGGCAGTGATCATCGAAAAAAAACAGAGCGATGTTGTAACCGTTGGCTCACATGTTACAGTTCAGGAGGCAGACTTCGCCCCAGAAACATATTATCTGGTTGGAGCAAAGGAAGCCGATCCGCGTAGCGGTAAAATATCAAATGAATCGCCCATCGGAAAAGCTCTGATGGATCACAAGGCTGGGGATGTGGTCGAGGCGGAAACGCCCGGCGGAAGGATCAAATTCAAAATCCTGAAAATCGAGTGATCGTTTCCAAGCAAACATGACCCACCCCGAAACTCATAAATAATAGAAGAAAGGAGGTGGGTCATGTATGTATATTTGTTAGAACCATGAGGGAAAGCAAAAAGATGCCGATGCAGGAAGTGAGGATAAAGTCGGTTTATCCAACACTGTTGATCGAGCAATGGTTGCGAAATTGTGAATAGTGAACTTGATTTAGACATACCGCAAGTAAGAATGTGGGAATAAGATAATGCGGCGTTCGTTACAAATAACACTATCAACACGAATCCAAATCTTTATAATGAAATAAATGAATAATATCCAATTCGTCTCAAACCCTGCTGGCATTGTTTTGGGTTTGAGACCCTATCGATTGCCGACAGGCAATCCCGTTTGAGGAGGTCAGAATGGATGAAAAACCAATTGTCAACAAAGTCGCAGAGGAGAACAAAGAGGCTCGCCCGGAAGAGTCTACCCACACAACACCTGCGAATGTAACACGACGCGATTTTATGCGATTGGCAGTTGCTTCAGT
>DASWKT010000446.1:0-6769 GCA_036396515.1 Anaerolineales bacterium
TCGGAAGAAACTTGGATCACGCGCGTGACTTTGCAGAGCAGTGGAGAGTCCCGAATGCATATGCAAGCTTGGAAGACCTACTTTCAAATGAAACAGTCGATGCTGTCATCATTGCCACCCCGAATAAACAGCACTACGCAATAGCAATGACAGCCATTGAGTGCGGCTTGCACGTTCTCTGTGAGAAACCGCTGGCAATGAACTATAGAGAGGCGATCCATATGACCGAAGCGGCAGAAAAAGCAGGCCTCAAAACGATGGTGTCCTTCACGTATCGCTTCATGCCCACTGCGCGTTACCTCAAGGAATTGATCGAGCAGGGTTATATCGGCAGGCCCTATCACCTTAACATGCGTTATTACGCGGATTATGCGCGGGATGGAAAATACATGTGGCGCTTTGATCTGGACGAATCAGGTTCGGGAGTATCCGGCGACCTGGGAACACACTGGCTTTATCTGGCGGACTGGTTCTACGGAGAAATCAAAGCCGTCTCAGCCATGTTGGGATATCACGTCAGCCGCGACCCACGTCCAGATCGGAAACCCTATGAACCTGCCGACGATTCGGCGGTGATGATGCTCGAGTTCGAAAATGGAGCCAGGGGCGTTCTTCACGTGTCATCACTGGCTTACGAGCAAACTCCCTTCGGACAGACGCATCACATGGAATTTCATGGCAGTGGAGGCACACTGTATAGTTTCACAGATTGGGATAAAACGCAAAGCGTCTCGGGCGCGCGGGATGGGAAAGGCGCGATTCACGACCTGCCCATCCCCGATCACATTTGGGGAACGGCGCGGCGGGATATTGTGCCTCACACCTATAAAGATGTATTCCGCGACCATGATTTTATGGCTCGCGGCTTTGTGAGCGCGATTGCGGACAACACATCTGTGGAACCGTCGTTTCGGGATGGCGCGAGGATTCAACGCTATCTGGAAGCGGCGCTTTTGAGCGCACAGGAAGGGCGGCGGGTGGAAGTGAATGAGATTCAACCTTAGGAGCAGGAACAGATGAAACGAACGATTGGGGTTGGCATAATAGGCATGGACTGGATGGGTGAAGTCCATAGCCGGGTATATAACCAGATCCAGGATGGTTTTTTTGATACGGATTTTCGTCCGCGGCTGGTGATATGCGCGGATAATGTCGAAGCGCGGGCGCGGCAGGCACAGGAACGGTTTGGATTCGAGGAGTGCGCATCCGACTGGCGCGCCGTCATTGACCATCCTGAAGTGGAAGTAGTAGATGTGACTGCCCCAAATGGTATGCATCTGGAAGTCAATCAAGCCGCTGCTGCCGGGAAACATATCATGTGTGAGAAGCCCGTGGGCAGATTTCCCTCCGAGACGATCGCTAGTTATGAGGCGGTCAGGAAAAAAATCTAAAGACGTTTGTGGGTTACAATTATCGCTGGGCGCCGATGGTGCAATACGCCAAACAGTTGATCGAAAACGGAGAACTTGGCACGCTCACGCATTATCATGGACGTTTCCTCAATGGCTATGCGGGAGACCCCAATGGGTTTCTCTCATGGCGTTTTGAAGAAGATCAAGGCTTGGGTACTCTGGGCGATCTCATGTCCCATGTGATTGATATAGCGCATATGTTGGCCGGACCCATCACAAACGTCACGAGCAATCGAGAGACCTTCATCAAGAAACGACCCATTCCAAAGCCCGGGGTTGGCACACATTATGATATCGCTACGGGAGAGGAAGAAAAGGGACTGGTGGACAAATGAGGATTATGTGAGCGCCATTGTACGCTTCTCGAATGGCGTTCAAGGCAATCTGGAGTCCTGCCGCATCGTCAACGGCGCAAAGTGCGATATGTCGTTTGAAGTATATGGCACAAAAGGGGCTTTGAAGTGGAACATGGAGAAAATGAACGAACTCCACTTTCAGCGGTGCAACACCAGCAACCTGGCGGAAGACGGTTACACGGAGTGGCTCAGCGGACCCGTACACCCGTACCACAAGCATTTCAATCCAGCCTGGGGATTGGCAATTGGCTACGACGATACCAAAGTGATCGAAGCGCATAACTTCCTTAAATCCATCGCTTCCGATAACCAAGGCCAGCCAGGGTTCCGTCAAGCCTATCATGTTGCCAAGGTGCAGCAGGCAATCATTCGGTCATGGGATTCCGAGCGTTGGGAGCCTGTAACCTACGAGGAGTAACGTATATGTTCAGAATCGCAAATGCGCCCTGTTCATGGGGCGTGATCGAAGGGATTGACGGTGAGCGCGGCGGCTATGTGAGGGTGATCGACGAAATGCAGCAAACGGGCTATGCCGGGACGGAACTGGGAGATTGGGGCTTCATGCCTACCGACCCCGCATTTCTGACCCAGGAACTTGGTTCGCGCCATTTGAGCCTACTGGCTTCCTGGGTAAGCGTCTTTTTGCACGATGCGGACCGCCATGGACAAAGCGCGGACGATGCTGTGAGAACTGCCAAATTGCTGGCGGCTGTGGGTGGGCGAGAGAATATGATCGTTTTGGGCAACGACCCCTACGGTGATCCGCTGCGCACGAAACACGCCGGTCGAATTACCCCGGATTTGGGGATGAGCGAAGATCAATGGCAGACATTTGCCAGCGGTGCAAACTACGTGGCGCGACGCGTCATGGATGAAGCCGGGCTTCGGACCGTCTTTCATCATCACGTTGGCACCTGGGTGGAAACTCCCGACGAGACCCGCAGGCTTCTTGATATGACAGACCCGACCATTCTGGGTCTATGTTTCGACACCGGCCATTGGTCATTTGCGGGAGGGGATCCAGTGCAGGGCATTCACGAATTTGCCGAGCGCATCTGGCACGTTCACTTCAAAGACCATGAACCGAATGTCGCCCGCCAATCCCGCGAGCAGGCCTGGGATGGGCCCACTTCGGTGGGACACGGGGTCTTCTGCGAGTTGGGGCGCGGGGATGTGGATTTCCCGGGCATTGTAAAAGCGCTTCAAGAAATCGGCTATGCGGGCTGGATCGTCGTCGAACAGGATGTGCTACCTGGTATGGGCATGCCAAAGGAAAGCGCGCAGCGTAACCGCGCGTATCTGAAAAGTATTGGTCTGTAAGCCTTCTATACTTTACAAATGACCTCAACCTGTGAAAATCACATACTGGTCGCCTGAATAGGGTAGGGTGCCACACAACTAACCGCTACGAGCGATCAAGTCTATTGAGAGGACCCATGAAAAAAGTTCTAAACTACATCAATGGCCAATGGCGTGAGGACGGCGCCGCCGAATACATGGACGTGGTCAACCCAGCCACGCAGGAAGTCCTTGCCCGTACTCCGCTCTCCTCCGCCAGCATCGTGGACGAGGCCGCGCGGGCGGCGGCAGCTGCATACCCCGCGTGGCGCAACACGGCACCGGGGGATCGTATCCAGCCCCTCTTCAAACTCAAAATGCTCATGGAAGAGCATCTCGACGAACTCGCCCGCACGATTACACTGGAAAACGGCAAAATTTATAATGAATCGGTCGGCGAGCTCCGCCGCGCCATCGAAAACGTCGAAGTGGCGTGCGGCATTCCCACCATGATGCTGGGCGATGTCCTTGAGGATGTCGCCAGCGGCGTAGACGAATACATGATTCGCCAGCCGGTCGGGGTTGTCGCGACGATTGCCCCGTTCAACTTCCCCGGCATGATTCCCTTCTGGTATCTCCCGTATGCACTGGCGTGCGGCAACACCTACATCGTTAAACCCTCCGAACGTGTGCCGCTCACTATGCAAAGGATGTTTGAACTCATCGAGCAATGTGGGTTCCCGCCCGGTGTAGTGAACATGGTTCAGGGCGGGGCCGAAGCCGTCAACGCGATTCTTGACCACCCGATTATCCGGGGAGTGACGTTCGTGGGTTCCACTAACATTGCGAAACACGTCTACAGCCGCGCGTCCCTGAATGGGAAACGGGTTCAAGCGCAGGGCGGAGCGAAAAACCCCACGATTGTCCTCCCCGATGCAGATTTGGATATGACGACCAAAATCGTAGCCGACAGCGCATTCGGCTGTGCCGGACAACGCTGTTTAGCCACATCGCTCGTGTTCACCGTTGGCAAGGCTGAAGAAACATTCACCCGCGCAATCGCCGAGGCTGCCCTGACTCGCGTGACTGGGTTCGGGTTGGATGATGGCGTACAGATGGGGCCGGTGATCAGTCACCCTTCGAAATCCCGGATCGAATCCTTGATCGGGAAGGGGATTGCCGAGGGCGCGGAGGTTATCGTAGACGGGCGTGGCAAATCCGTCAAAGGGTTCGAAAGCGGCAGTTTTGTCCATCCTACCGTGTTGAGCGGCCTGCATCCCCAGGGCGAGGTCATCAAGACCGAAATCTTTGGGCCGGTGCTGGGCATGGTGCATCTCAAAACGGTGGAAGAAGCCATTGACCTGGTCAACAGTGGGCAGTATGGCAACATGGCTTGTTTGTTTACGGGCAGTGGTGCGGCGGCGCGCAAGTTCCGCCATGATGCGGATGCCGGGAATATCGGGATCAACATCGGAGTGGCCGCCCCAATGGCCTATTTCCCGTTTAGCGGATGGAAGGACAGCTTTTTCGGCACATTACATGGGCAGGGTAAACACGCGGTGGAGTTTTTCACCCAGACGAAAGTCGTCGTCGAACGCTGGCCCAAAGATTGGAGCAGGCAGTTCTAAATACGCTGGCAAGCTTTAGGGACAATATCTTTAATTCACAAGGAAAATCCTAGATCAAAATGGCTAACGCTTCCTGTTTCGTGATTGTCAGCATTCCATCCTCGTAGGAGAAGTTGTAATTTGACCTTTCCTGCCTGCGGAAACTCTGCTGTGTTATACTTTTATTCCACACTGTTCGTGTTATAGGTTGGTGCGTTACACAAACGCATAGCCGAGAAAGGTCTTTTTTTTTACCTCCCCTTCCCCTGCTTTGAGAAAGGCCAAAGAATGACAATCTCTGCTTGACACCATGGTTTAGGTTCCCTAATATTGTGTTAGGTTCAATGCCTGGCACAGATTGACTGCCGTTTGGAACGAGGGCATGATCATGTGCCCGCCCTACTCTATTTCATAAGGAGAAGAGAGATGTCCGCAAAAAGAGTCCGTAGTTTGATGATCCACATTTTGATGGCAGCCGTAATCCTTTCGGCTTGCGCGCCTGCCGCGACCGAAGCCCCGCCAGCAGCAACTGAACCTCCGCAGGTTTCAACCGAGGCACCGGCAGCCACCGAGGCCCCCGCAACCACCGAAGAACCTGCTGCCACGGAAGCGCCGGCGGAGATTACTGACACCGAACTGAATGTTCTATGTACGCCGCAAGAGCAATGGTGTCAGGGGATGAAGCAGGAATTCGAAGCGAAGTACGGGATAACCGTCAACTACGTCAGAATGTCCTCCGGCGAAGCTCTCGCCCGGGTACAAGCGGAAAAAGATAACCCACAGTTCGATATATGGTGGGGCGGCCCGATTGATAGCTTTGTTGCCGCGAAGGGTGAAGGGCTGTTAGAGGCCTATGATTCACCGAATTATGCCAATCTGATCGATCCGGTAAAAATGAAGGATGTTGATAACCAATGGGTCGGCATTTATGTTGGTACCCTCGGGTTTGCAACCAATACAGACTGGCTGGCTGCGAACCCCGGCGTTGAGGCTCCAAAATCCTGGGATGACCTGCTGAAACCCGAATTCAAGGGGCAGGTGATGGTGGCTCATCCATCCTCTTCCGGCACCTCCTACACTGCTCTCGCGACCGTCCTGCAGATTCGTGGTGAGGAAGCAGGTTGGGAATATCTGAAGCAGTATGATGCGCAGATGGCTCAATACACTAAGAGTGGCGCGGCACCTGCCAAATTCGTTGGTCAGGGCGAAGCCGCGGTGGCCATTGTTTTCTCTCACGACATCGTGAATGAAATCGAAAACAATAAATTGCCTCTCGTGCTAACCTTCCCAGAAGAAGGAACCGGATATGAAATTGGCGGCATGGGGCTGATCAAAGGTGCCAAAAATGTCCAGGCGGCCAAATTGTGGTTTGACTGGGCTTTGACTCCTGAAGCGCAGGCTTTGGGACCCGTCTATGCGGCCTATCAGGCCCCTACTGTCACGGGCGTTGAACTCTCCCACCCCGAACTGCTCGAAGTCAATCTGATTGACTACGACTTTATCTGGGCCGGGGAGCACAAGACAGAGTTTGTTGACAAGTTCACAAATGAAATCGCGGGCGCTGAAAATCTAAAAGAATAATAGCTCGACCTATATTCTGGGCGGCAGATCTGCCGCCCAGAATTCGTTTCTCGGATGAGCATGAAGACGACTATCGCCTTACCAAAATCCCCAAAAATTCAATTTGTCGGTATCAAACGCCGCTTTCAAGAATTTTCAATCATTTTCAGAGATCCAGTGCTTTTCATGAGCCTGCTGTTCTCTGGAATTTTTATTTTTATTTTTGTCATCTTACCGATCATTCGGACGGTTTCGGGCGGTTTTATTGCCAAAGATGGCACCTGGGATTTGACTTATTTTGCGCGGTATTTTGACAGTTTTTATGGCCCGGGATTGCGCCAGGCATTCCTGGACACCATGACCATGGGTCTGCTCACTGCTATTCTTGGAACATTGGTGGGTTTTATCTTTGCTTATGCGAGCGTGCGTTGCAACCCGCCCGGGAAAAATTTGCTGCACTGGCTGGCGTTGCTTCCGACTGTCTCTCCGCCTTTTGCACTTGCCTTGAGCATGATCCTTCTGTTCGGTCGGAGCGGATTGGTTACCAAAAAACTGT
>DASWKT010000447.1:0-2085 GCA_036396515.1 Anaerolineales bacterium
CCACAGCAACCATGGTTTCCGGGTCGGCAAGGATGCGGACCTTATCCGAAACAGGCACATCCTTGACACGGATGCTGTCACCGGGACGGGCGAGCGAAGAAATATCCACCTCAATTTGTACGGGCAGGTCCGTAGGAAGACACTCCACTTCGAGCGACTCGACGTTGTGAACCAGAACCGCATTGAAATCCTTCACAGCAAGTGACACACCTATGAAGTTCAAGCGAACACTTGCGCGGATCTGCTCGTCCAGCGATACAGCCAGGAAGTCCACATGCAGCAGGCGATCCTTGATGTAATCGCGTTGCTTCTCACGAACGAGCGTAGGATATTCCGTGCCATCCACATCGATCGTCACCAGGCTGGATGAGGTGAGCTTCCCCAATACCAGCGACGCACTATGGGCATCCAAAGAGATGCTGATCGGTTCCGTGCGACGGCCATAGATCACCGCAGGCAATTTCCCAGCGCGGCGCATGGCTTTCACCTGCTTGCCGATCACATCACGTTTTGTAGCTTTTATTACGACTTTCTCCATCTTTACTCCTCGAGCGCCTCTCACCCCGCCGGTGGCGGGATTACCTTCGCTCTTTGAATAGAATTTCTGTAGTGACGACCCTCAGTCGTCCATATGATACAAGCGACTTAAGTCGCTACTACATTCATCAAAAATTAATCTCGCCCGAACAACATTCGTCCGAGCAGAAGCATCAAGCCGGCAAACAAGCCGCCCACCAGGCCCGCGATCAAAGCGGAGCGCGAATCCATGAGAGTCGTCACATTACCATTTACATTTTGCCCCACGAGCAGGATTGTACGCGCGTCCTGAACCCGGACCTCGCGCCCCGCCACAAAAACGGCCATCCCGTGATGGACATCTGCGCTTTCCGCGACGACCGCGCCTGTATACCCGCTAACGGAGGCTTTCTGCGCCTGGACAAATCCCATGGCACTGTTCTGAGACAACACTTCCCCAGCCTCAACTCTCGCCATTGCGGACTGGTGCATGCTGATGTGATTTGCCTTCACATTGGCTGCCGCGCTCTGTTCAAGCTCAACTTCGTCCGCATTGATGGTATCCGCACTGGCTTGATGCATCCGCACCAAGTCAGCATGAATGGATTGCACCTCTGCCTGTGAAATGTTGGTCACCTGGGACTGGTCAGCTTCGGAAAGTTCTCTAGGTTCGATCATTTGATTCCTCGCATATCGCTGAAGCGGCACTGGCTATTGTCATGAAATCCGCCTCCAGCAGGAGGCGGAGTGTATAACGGCTGGGATTTTACCACATAATTCCCTCGCGCTGAGCGGAATGAGCCGAAAGGCGAATGCAGACGAAGCGCGCCTATCCTGCTCGAGCCGCCGTTCTCGGCGACACATCTCGAAGCAAATCTTGCGCCGACGCTGCGCGCGGCGCAAGGAGCAACTTTATATCAAACGACGGTTTTGCCTCATCGCCTCTGCGACTCCCTGAGAAAGTTCGTCTTTCCGTTCTTCAAGGTGCGAGACAATACTGCGATAATTTTCCTCATCGCGGTTCTGGCTGAGTTTGTAGTTCGCTTCCATCCGCGTGACTTCAATTTGAAACGCGACGATGCCCTTCATCTCTTTTAGCACAAAATCCTGCGGAAGTGTTTCCAGTCTGTAATGACTGTCCGCTTCGTGCCGGTCGATCAGCCGTTTGAGCAATCCATAAGCTTCATGATGCTCTGTGATCAAACGCGGCTCCCCATAGACATGCACGCTCTGATAATTCCAGGTTGGCACGTTGACGTGGTTATACCAGGTCGGTGAAATATAGGTATGTGGGCCCTGAAAAATCACCAAGACTTCAGAGTTTTTCTCAAATATCTTCCACAATGAATTCGCCTTCGACATATGTCCATTGACAAAAAGATCTTCTCCCTCTTCAACGATTTCCATCAATAAGTGGCTGGCAACAGGCTTTTCTCCGTCATACGTCACCAATGTGGCAAACTCATTTTGACGGAGGAATTCAAGGATCTTTGCGCGATCCTCTTCACGATAAAGTTTGTGGATGTACATAAGTCTCCTTGATGAATTGCTGAAACAGAAATCAGGTTG
>DASWKT010000448.1:0-14746 GCA_036396515.1 Anaerolineales bacterium
GAAAGCCGTCGAAGCAGCGTGCGCTCAGCCTCCGAGAGCAAATCGTAACTCCAGTCAATCAACGCCTGCAGCGTCTGGTGCCTGGGCAGAGCGGTTCGACTGCCGCCGGTGAGCAGTCGAAAGCGATTGTCAAGCCGTGCCGTGACCTGCTCCACAGGCATCACTTTCACCCGCGCCACCGCTAATTCAATTGCCAGTGGGATACCATCCAACCGTCGACAGATTTGCGCGATGGCGGGCGCGTTAGTATCCGTCAATGCAAAGCCAGGCTGGATGATCTCGGCGCGTTCGATGAATAGCTGCATGGCTTCGTATTGTGTCAATACTGGGAGAGGTGGCAGATGCTGCGTGTCCGGAATCGAGAGCGAGGGAACCCTGAAGGACAATTCGCCGGGAATATTCAGCGCCTCCCGGCTGGTAGCGATGATGCACAAGTGTGGACATGCCTGTAATAGCGTCGACACCAGCTGTGCGCAAGCGGGCAGCAAATGCTCACAGTTGTCCAAAATTAACAGCAGTTCTTTGCTGCGAAGAAAATCGGTCAAAAGGGCCATGATCGGACGGCCGGACGACTCGCGAATTCCCAGCACCGCCGCAACGGTCTGTGGCACTAATATGGGATCGGAAAGCGAGGCGAACTCCGCCAGCCACACACCATCCGGGAACAACTCCAGCACTTCAGCAGCGATATGAAGAGCGAGCCGTGTCTTTCCTGTACCGCCAGGCCCGGTGAGCGTGACGAAGCGGTCTCCGAGAAGTAGGCGCTTGACTTGAAGGATTTCCTTCTCACGCCCGACGAAGCTGGTCAGTTGCAGAGGAAGATTGTGTGGGAAGATATCCAGGCTCTTGAGCGCGGGAAAGTCGGAAAGCAGGCCGGGCGCGGTCGCCTGATAGATATGCTCCGGCCGGATGAGGTCTTTTAAACGATGTTTACCCAGATCATGCAGTTGGATCCCGTCTGACAGAAAATCGCGTACCAACTCATAGGTGGCGTGGGTGAGCAGGATTTGTCCACCCAGGCTCACACTAAGCAAACGTGCCAGGCGATTCAGTACTGGCCCTACATAATCATCGTCGCGTTCCTCGGTCACGCCGGTATGCAGCGCCATCCGTATTCGCAGCGGGCCGAACTCACCCCAGGGTTCCGACTGTAACGCGCGTTGTGCATCAATAGCCGCCCTCAAGGCGTCCGGCGCAGTATCAAAGGCGATCTGGAAGGCGTCGCCGATCATCTTGTAAACATATCCGCCATGCGCGGCGGCGGTGGCACGCAGGATGGTTTCTTGTCGCGCGAAAGCGTGCACCATCCAATCGGGGTGTCCTTCCCACCATTGAGTGCTGCCTTCGATGTCGGTGAAGAGAAAGGTGACGGTGCCTGAGGGAAGGCGTTGCCCTGAGTTTATCGAAGGGTCATTCATTGGTTATCCCTACCGCTTGTCTCATTACTCACCAAACCTTTTGAAATAAATTTCAGACTGAATTCAGACTTCAAATTTAGCTATTTATGCGGCACTCTGTAATGCCAACTCCATTGCCTGTTCCATCGTCATTTCAAAGCCTTGCGACCATATAGAATCAGATTTCATCGAATCCATTTTCTCACGTAAACTTGTTAATTGCTCGTCGAAATAGATTTGCTCATCGGGCGTCATAGGCCTGCTGCCTTGTTCGCGCAGCGCGCTCGAGGCGGCGAACAATTTCAGGGCGCGCTTGTCTTGATTCTGCGCCAGAGCGATGAAACCAAAGCATTCCAGTTGGTGTAAAACCGCGCCTGTCTGCCCAATGTCTCGAAAGGCGATGATCGTTTCACGATAATATTCCAGCGCGTCCGCGTAGTTCCCGAGTTTGCGTTCCAGATGCGCAAGATTACTTTTTTCGAGGATGACGTTGAAGATAGCTCCAATTTCCTGATAGACTTTCATAGATTCTTTAAAGTGCGAGCGGGCTTCATCGAAGGCATCTCTATGGATCGCAATGAACCCTAATATCTCGGATGACTGAGCTTCCTGCGAGCGGAGACTGGCTTCGCGTGCCAGGCGAAGTGATTCCTCCACGTAGCGCTGCGACAGGTCGAAATCATGATGAAGGTCAGCAATCACGCGCGCCAGTAAATTCAATGACCTGCAGATTATATAAACATCTCCTTCGGCCTGGCCGATAGAGTAGCTTTCCTGCAATACTGCTTCGGCTCGAACGCGCTCCCCCAAAAATTCCAACGGATAGGCAAGCACGACCAAAGCAAAGGCCAGGCCGCGTCGATCCTGGCTCTGGCGGTATAAAGCAACACTCTCTTCGGCCACGCGCTTCGCATTTGCATTATCTCCCAATGACAGATACAACCTTGTAAGACCACGTAAAGCCCTGGCGCGTGCCAGAAGCCGCTGTTCCATTGTTATGCCTTTAGGGAGTGCAATTTTCTCCACTTGCTCCAATGCTTTTTGAGTCCAGCGAAAGCCCTCGGCAGAATATCCGCCTGCCGTCCAGAATAGGTTTGCAGCCCCCGCGATACATAAGGCGCTGTCCGGATTTCTGCCGAATCCCCATTCAAGCGCGGCGCGCAGGTTATCCTGCTCTGCTGACATACGGTTCTGCCAGACGACCTGATCTCCGCGCTTTAGATTTTCATCTACCAGCTCGGCAAATTGTACAAAGTATTCCAGATGACGATCTCTCACGGCTTCCACTTCATCGGTCTCAAAAAATTTTTCGCGCGAGTATTGGCGAATGGTCTCCAAACGATGATATCGAATCTCACCTGCGGATTCTTCAATAAAGACCAGAGATTTATCCACCAGCCGCGTCAGCAAGTCCAGGACATCAAACTCGCTTCCCCGCATGTCTCTGTCTGTTGTAGTGGAAGGTGCGGGGCTTCCTGGCTCGCTGCAAACAGATTCCGCGGCTTCGAGTGTCCAGCCATTGACGAAAACAGACAGCCGGCGAAACAAAGTCTTCTCCTGTTCCGAAAGCAGGCTGTAACTCCAGTCAATCATGGCGCGCAGAGTCTGCTGGCGCGGCAATGCAGTGCGCGAGCCGCCTGTCAACAGCCGGAAGCGGTCGTCGAGCCGAGAGGCGATTTGCTCTGGAGATAAAACTTTGATGCGCGAAGCGGCCAACTCCAGGGCGAGGGGGATGCCATCCAAACGGTAACAGATCTGGGCAAGGAAAGGAGCGTTGTCTTTTGTCAGGGTAAAGCCCGGTTTGGCAGTCGCGGCGCGTTCGATGAAGAGTCGAATCGAATCCACCTCCTCCAATCTATCCAATGCAGGTAAATCAGCAGGGTCGGGCGTGTTTAACGATGGCACGCGGTAGGCGGCTTCGCCAGCGATGCCCAGGGCTTCGCGACTGCTGGCAAGGATTTTCAGTTGGGGACAGGCCTGTAGAAGGTCTACGCTGATTTGCGCGCAGGCTTCAATGAGATGCTCGCAGTTATCGATGATGAGCAGGAGGGTTTTCGCACGCAAATATTCAATCAGAACTTCCAATAGACTGCGATGACTGTCCTCTCGCAAGTTGAAAATTGAGAGCACGGTTTGCGGGACGAGTATTGGGTCAGTGACAGGCGCAAGCTCTGCGAGCCAGACCCCGTTGGAAAATTGATTCAAGCATTCCATGCCCACCTGCAAACTGAGACGTGTCTTCCCCGCGCCGCCTGATCCTGTGAGCGTAACGATTCGATTTGTGGCAATTAGTTTTTTTATTTCATCAATCTCTTTTTCGCGACCGATGAATGATGTGAGTTGGGCCGGAAGATTATGGTTGAATGCTTCCGGCGTGTTGAGCGTCGGGAATACCGATGGCAAATCTGGAACAGATAATTGATAGAGATGTTGTGTTCGCAGAACATCCTTCAAACGCCGCTCGCCCATATCAATGAATTGTGCTTTCTCCGGCAATTTGCCGCGCGCTAGATCGAACGTGCTTTGTGAAAGCAAGATTTGCCCGCCGTGCCCCACCGACATGATGCGTTGAGTCAGTGCCAATGTGGCATACCCGATATAAGGGATTTCTTTTGAGCCGATTTTCAATTGGGCGGTGCCCGTGTGAATCCCCATCCGCACTTTGATAGGCGCAGGCGACCAGGCTTCGTTATGCAATAAACGTTGCCCGTCCAATGCGGCATTCAGCGCGTCGCTTGCATTATGAAACGCCGCAGCGAAAGAATCGCCAACCAGTTGAAAGACATATCCGTTATACGATTGAATGGAGTGATTTAGAATCTCATGATGCCGCGCAAGCAGAGCAGGCATTTCATCAGGATGTGCCTGTGCGAGTTTGGTACTGCCTTCAATGTCAGTGAAGAGAAAGGTGACGATGCCAGAAGGGAGACTATTCATTAGTTTCATTTAGCGCATCTTCTGTCACGTATTGTAGTAACATGGCGATACCTTCCACCCGAGCGGGCTGGAAGGCTTAGTTACGGATGGTGGATTTGATTTGACGAGAACGCTCGAACGAAGGCGATCCGATTCTGGAACTTGAATATGCTTTGCAGTTTTCTGTACGTTGCCCTTAGTGTCTGGCATTGTTCAACCACATTACCAATTCGTGTTTGGTCCGGGCCTGGAATTCGGCCAGCAGATCCATAGTCTCCAGTGCCTGTGCGTAGCTCATATCTGCTATACCTTTGACATTGGCTTCGCAGAATTCGACGAAGTCCTTTCGCATGGAGTAGGGAAGTTTTCCGGCGTTCTTGATCAGCCCGCTCGCACCCATCCCTATCTCTTTGATCGTTAGCCAGTTGTTTTTGATGTATTGCCAAGCTGCAAGCTGTGAGTGGCGGGCGGTGAGCATTTGACCTAGGACAGGCAGCATTGCCTCTTTGGGTGCGATGCCTTCGTCCAATAGACTAAGCGTTTGGGTCACCAGTTCAGGAGCCCGGAATGAGGCAAAGCTGTAAAGGTAACGGGTGACCGTTTGTGGTGGAGCGCCATTGGCTTTGCGCGCCTGGTAAATGTCGACGTGCTTCTTGAATAACTCGCCATCCCCAAATTGTGCATTGACAGCGACAATCGTGGCGGCGAGGTTGGGGTCTACACTCTGAGGGTCGACAGCTTCGCGCTCCGCCAAAACGCCTGCTTGTGCTACTACTTCCGGGTCATGTGCCAGAGTTGTCATCGCGTTGATCACCGAAATCCGCTGTTGTGAAACTTCCGTGGACTCGCCCGGCTTTGGTTCAAAGCCGACGCCCTTCAGCCGTTCATCGAACAAGCTCTTGACCCATTGCCGGAATTGATCAAGGACTGAGGCACTCCCGAGATCTTCCACCATTTGCTCCAGCGTATGCAGGTATTCAACGATTTCAAACAGCAGGTTGTAATTGTCACTCCGGGAAGCCATAGCTGCCAATACTTCTAGAAACTGGGTAATGGGCTGATGCCCGCTACGGGTGAGCGCCCACTGATCCCCCAGCAACCCCATTTGTTCGCTGGGGCTGGTTTGATCGAGGTGCACAAGAATTTTGTTCAGCAATGTACCAGCAAAACTCTGGCGATAGAAGCCGATTTGATCAGCGTTGAGGTAACACCAGCGCAAATCTCCATTTACATGCAGCGTCAGTTTCCCAGTAGCGTCAGCCAGAACATGGCGGATTACATGGGTCCCCGTGTCATCCGCGTAGCGGATGACCAATGGGATGTGCCAAAGTTGATGATTATCACTTGGGGCTTGCGGATTCGTGAAGAAGCGTTTCTGGCTCAATTGAAGTTGATGTTGTCCATTGCGGGATTCAAGTGTAACTATCACGCACGGATGACCGCTCTGCAGAATCCAGCTTTCCATAATTTGTGTCACAGGTTGTTGGGAAGCAGCCTGTAAATGCCTCCAAAGATCAGAGCTTCGCGCGTTGCGTTCGGCAAATTCCTGCATGTAAGTTCGTAAACCGTTGCGAAAGGTTTCTGAGCCCAGGAAATTTTCCAGCATGCGCAGTACGGCACAGCCTTTGAGATATGTAATGGCATCAAACAGTTCTTGTGCCTGGGCGGGGGTTTCTACCGGGCTGTAAATGGCATGTGTGCTTTCGAGAGCGTCAGCGGCAAGGGCAAAATTCTGGGCTCCTTCGAAATCATCCCAGAGCCGATATTCCGGTGAAATCTCGGAGATGACACGATAGCTAATCCACTCTGCAAAAGCCTCGTTGAGCCACAAGTCATCCCACCATTGCATGGTAACCAGATTGCCGAACCACATGTGTGCGAACTCATGAGCGATAACATGAGCAATGTTCTTTTCTTGTTTCCAAGAACTGCTCTCCTGCGCCATAATCAGCAATTCCTGCCGGAATAGTACCAAGCCACTATTCTCCATCGCACCTGCTGCAAAGCCGGGAACGGCCACCTGGTCATATTTGTCGTAATGATAAGGTGCGCCGAAGTAATCCTCATACCACGGTAGAAGTCGCGCAGTATATTCCAGCGCAAAAGTGCCAAGTTGCTCCTTGCCACGCATGGCCCACACTCGCAAGGGAATGCCATTGACGGTTTGTTCACCAGTACTGGCCAGATCGCCAATGACCAGCGCGACGAGGTAGGATGACATAGTTTTTGTCGGCGCGAACTTCCATGTTTTCGTTGTGTGGTTGTCGGTTACGGAGAGCAGAGGCCCATTGGCTAGTACAACGGCATCGGGCGTGGTGATTTCGAAGGCAAATTGGGCTTTGAACGTAGGTTCATCGAAACAAGGAAAGATGGCGCGCGCATCCGTAGCCTCACACTGAGTGCAGAGCACCTGTTCAGGTCGGTTTTGTGCGAGATAAAGCCCTTTGAGGTTTTGACTGACCTTTCCACTGAATGTCAGGCTCAGTGAGGCCTCGCCCACCGGGAATGCTTGAGAAAATTGGAGAATGATCCGCTCATTGTCGGGATCAATTGTGACTATGGCAGGATAGCTTTGCCCATCTATGCTGAGATTTGCATCGGTAACGGTGAGATCTCTCGCGTGCAGGTCGATTGTGTCATTCGCTTCATGTAGCTGAAGCGCGATGATCACATGTCCGCTAAATTCTTCCCGTCCGAGCTGGGCATCCAGCTGAACATCGTAGCGGCGCGGCGAAGCATGAGAGGGAAGGCGATAGGTAGAGGTGCTCATTTATTTATTCCTCCTGGCGGATACGTTTGATTGAGCGTGCAGTAAGTAGTATACGCTTATTCGTATAGACTGCAAGTTTAGGAAGTACTTCATAAGAATACGTGCTAGCATTTCAAGGATCTATCGGTTCTATCCGTGGGGACGCTCTTGCGAACTTTGGTTGGAATCTCTCCACAGTTTTCATTGTGTAGGACACGTAGGCGTTGTTTGGCCCGAATATGACTTCAACGTCCATAAAGAGAATGTGAACGTGCCAGAGGGTAACGTGCTAATCATGATTCCGACTAATATTATCACGACCAAAAAAGACCTCCGATCTCTTTTCCTTCAGCAGATTTCGCAAAGACATCGGAGGTTTGGAAGTTCTTTTTACTCTTCCAGTGTACTGACATCCCCTTCTGGCAACCCTTGCGCCCTCGCCTTCAAAACGCGGCGCATGATCTTGCCTGAACGCGTCTTGGGAAGTTTATCCACAAACTTGACATCTTCCGGCCGCGCAATCGGTCCCATGTGTGTTGCGACATGCTGACGCAATTCTTCTGCCAATTCGGGCGAACCAGCAAACCCCGCACGCAGGAGCACGAAGGTATGAATGCCCTGGCCCTTTAGCTCATGCGGTAGACCTATCGCTGCGGCCTCTGCAACCGCCGGATGACTCACGAGCGCAGATTCAACCTCTGCTGTTCCCAAACGATGGCCACTGACCTTGATCACGTCATCTACGCGGCCAATGATCCAGAAGTAGCCGTCCTTGTCGCGCTTGGCGGAATCGCCAGTCAGGTATCTGCCAGGATATTTACTCCAATACTGGTTCACGTAGCGGTCGGGATCGCCGTAGATCGTCCGCAGCATGGCGGGCCACGGATTCTTCACGACGAGGTAACCTTCCGTATCGTCGGGGACAGGTTCTCCCTGTTCATCTACAACCTCAGCTTCCTGTCCAAAGAATGGACGCGTGCCCGACCCAGGTTTTAGCGGAACAGTGGGGGTGGGGGTGATCATGAACATTCCGGTTTCGGTTTGCCACCAGGTATCCATGATCGGGCATTTCTCCTTGCCAATCACGCGGTAATACCAGCGCCAGGCTTCAGGGTTGATCGGCTCACCAACGGTGCCCAGCAAACGGAGTGAAGAAAGATCGTGTTTGTTGGGCCAGGCCTCGCCAAAGCGCATCAGCCCGCGAATGGCGGTGGGTGCGGTATAAAGGATCGTGATCCCATATTTCTCCACGCATTGCCACCAGCGGTTTGGATAAGGATACATGGGTCCACCCTCGAACATGAACGAGGTCGCGCCCATAAGCAATGGGCCATAAACGATATAAGAATGGCCGGTTACCCAGCCCGGGTCCGCGGCGCACCACCAGCGGTCCTCATCTGTGATGTCGAAGACGTATTTAAGAGTGCTGTAAATACCCACCATGTAGCCGCCATGCACATGCAGGACAGCTTTGGGTTTTCCGGTGGAACCAGAAGTGTAAAGAATGTAAAGCGGATCTTCCGCATCCATCACTTCGGTCGCGCATTTGCCATTTGCAATGGGCAGGGCGAGCATGTCATGATACCAATGATCGCGGCCCCCTTCCATCGGCACGTCATGCCCGATCCGTTTGACAACGATCACGTTCTCCACCGATGGGCAGCGCTTGAGCGCCTCATCCACCGTGCGTTTGAGCTCGACGACCTTGCCGTTGTTATAACTGCCGTCCATGGTGATCACGAGCTTGGACTGGCTGTCATCGATGCGGCCCTGCAATGAATCTACTGAGAAGCCGCCAAACACAACGGAGTGGATCGCGCCGATCTTTGCACAGGCAAGCATGGCGAAAACGATCTCCGGCACGCGGCCCATGTAGATCGTGACGCGGTCGCCTTTCCTCACGCCCATGGCTTTAATGATGTTTGCCATGCGGCTGACTTCGCGGTTCATGGCGTAATAGGAATAAGTCTGGTGCAGCTTTCCATCTTCGCTTTCCCAGATCAGCGCAAGCTTGTTTTTGTGATAGGTTTTGAGGTGCCGGTCAATGCAATTGTGAACGATGTTTACCTTCGCCCCCGTAAACCATTTAAAGAACGGCTTGTTGGAATCATCCAAAACCTTGTCCCATCTCTGGAACCATTCCAATTCCTCAGCCTCGGCAGCCCAAAAGGCTTCCGGATCTTTCAATGCTCTTGCAGCCGTAGCGTCCCAATCTTTCAGGCGTGCCTGCGCTGCTACATCATCGGATGGATAATAAACTTCGCCATCCATACTTTGTCCATTATTCTTTGCCATAACAGTCTCCTCCAGATTGAAATGGGATAAGGCAATTTTACTCTGCTTTGTTCCCTCTGTCCCTTGATTTTGCGTTGCATTTCGCGCAAAGTGATGAGGAAATGCGACTATTCAATCCAATCCAAAATCTTATGCCACGCCCCTGCAAATGGAAGGAACCATGGGAAACCGTTGTACAATCCCAGCGGCGCATCCGGGAAAGAGAACGAAGCAAATGGGTGCTGTTCAATCTCTCCTTTCAGCATGGCCTCCGCGACAGTCTTGCCCAGATAGGTCGCCAAGGCCACACCGTGACCTGCATATCCCAGAGAGTAATAAATCCCATCCACTTCGCCCACATGCGTCATCATATCAAATGCAAAATCAAGCGTGCCACCCCAAACATATTCGATTTTTGTATCCTTCAACTGCGGATAAACCTGTATCATCTCACGCCGCAAAATCTCCGCACTGCGCTGGATTGTGTTCGACGTCTCGGGGAAGAATGCCGCCCGTCCACCGAAGATCATGCGGTTATCCCATAGGCGGAAATAATTCAAGTAATGTTTGTAATCAAAGATCATGCGGCCCCTGGGGATCAGTTCCTTTACAAGCTCATCCGATAGCTTTTCTGTCGCAATGACGAACGACCCAATTGGAATGACCTTCTTCTGTAAGTTCTTTGTGACATTGCCCGTATAACCAGAGGTCGCCACTAAAACGGACTCTGCGCTTAATGTGCCTTTTTCCGTTTCAAGGACAAAGCGCTTCTCCCTGCGCCCAAGCCTGTGGACGCGTGCCCGGGCGTGGAGCGTGGCCCCAGCCCTTTCAGCCGCACCCGCGAGACCCGCGACATATTGTGCAGGATTCAACCCGCCGCTCAATTCATCCAACAACGCGCCATGATAAATATCCGAACCGATTTCCCCATTCTGTTCAGCGCGAGGAATAAGGCGAACTTTGTGGTTGAATTCCTTTTGCATGAATTCAACCTCATCCTGGAGCGCGTCATAATGTTTCGGTTTGTTCGTGGCAAGCAAATGACCATGACGTGCGAATCCGCAATCTATATTTTCTTCCTTCACGATCTGTTCAACGGTATCGATTGAATCAAGAGAGCATTGAAATAATTGTCTGGCAATCCCACGCCCGTATTTTTCAAGTACTGTCTTCATTCCCGCTTTCAGGCCCGTCAGCACCATGCCACCGTTGCGTGAACTAGCGCCCCAGCCGATTGTGTTCGCTTCCAGCACCGCGGCTTTGACTCCCTTTTTTGCCAGCGTGCGCGCCGCGCTCAAGCCTGTGTACCCGCCACCCATGATCGCAACATCCACTTTTTCGGGGAGTGGAGTCCGGTTTGAATCATTGGGCATTTGGACTGTGGTGTGCCAGTAGATTTGCCGTGTGGGTGTCATGAGCGCGTCGCACCTTTCTAGCTTGGATTATTTTTGCTTCAACTGTTGTGCTTAATTGGTCAGATTGTACTGGGAAAGAGCGATGTCAGCGTCCAGTGACGACTTCATGAGGTAAATTTTAGATTATTAATCAGACTACTACTACTTTTTCACGCTGCATCATGGACCCTTGAATTACGACCCCGACGATCACAAGGGCAATAAATATCACTCCGCCAATGCCGTTTGGAAGAAGCAGAGCTTGAGTGATCAAGGAAGCGCCAGCCAGGGATGATAATGTAATGATCGCCCAATCGAAGAGGAAAATGACCAGTAGCACACCGATGATTCCACCAATGATATAGACGATCCAGGAAAATGCTCCCTGATTTAGCCCAATCATGCCCGCTAGCACAGTTAGAATATACCCGCCTGCGAGAAAGCCAGCGATTCCTATCGCAACGCTTTGCAGGAAGATAGCCAGCAAGGCAAAGATCACACCAACCACCAAACCAATGATGATTGCCAGCAATTCCGGCCCCTGCCAGAACTGAGTTGCCAGCTGCATCCCAGTGACAAACCCGGCAGCACCGACAAAGAGCCAGAAAAGGTTACGCCCTGCAACAAGCAAGGCGACACCCAGAATCAGACTGATAATATTAAGCATCTTAACCTCCAGATGCAAGCTGGGTTGTCTTATTCCAGGATCGAATTCCAATCCAGCTCTTGAACCGATTTATGCAAACGGTGGTCATCTTCCACCACATAATATTTAACGTTGGTAAACAGTTTTTGTACCACCTCGCGGACAGGTTCAAGCGGGACAACGGTATCCAACGTCCCGTGGACCACGATGGTGGGTACGGAAACAGGCTCGAGGCGCCGCCCTGAGCCTGTCGAAGGGTCCGAACGTGAAGCAAAAGGGCCAAGGGTCAGAGCAGGAGCCAGAAGAATCAATTTCCGCACCTGGGTCGGATGGTCATGTGTATACGTTGCGCCCATCAAGCCGCCGAACGAAGAGCCGATCAGAGTCCAATCTGTTTTGTCAGAGAGGATGGAGTAGAGCTGGCTCATCCATTCATCGAATGAGCCTTTGAAGTCTGGTGTGAGCACGCCCGGAAACCACCCCCGAAATTGGCGCGCTTTACCGCTGTTGCTGTCACCTTCGGAACCATGAATGTGGATGAGGCGCTTTACATCGAGCATAGTTACCGGTCGGATGCCTTTTGCATCCGCATGATGATCGCCTGTGTCACGGCACCCACAATGAACAAGCCGGAACCAACCAGGATCTGAGCAGTGGGCGACAATGTGAACAGGTTTGTCACGTAATACGCACCGATCAGACATGAAACGATCATCAAGGCCCATTCGGTAAATATGCCAATGATCAATGAGCCGATCACTCCACCAATGATGAAGAGGAGGAGTGGCAGTGTGAGCACGCCTGGTGCAAAGTATTCCACCAGAAAAAGTCCTCCAGCTAAAAAGCCTGAGAGGAAATATCCGACACGTTCATTAATGATGGTGATCGCTGCCGCGACAACAGCAAGCCCGCCCATGAATGCGTAGTCCGACCATTGGGGCCACTGAGGCGGAAGGAGAGGCGTGAGGCGCAATCCGATCAACGCGGCCATTGCACCGGCGAAGAGAAAATTAAGTTCGCGTCCCAGGAAAAGAAGTACTCCTCCAATCACGCCTCTTAATACTTCCATGATAATTTTCCTTTCTTGTGTTGAGAATATAAGCAGTTTTGCAGTTTTTTTCAATCCCTATTTCGGCTTGCGCAGCATCTCGCGCAGGCTTGCCTGAAGTTCCTGTGGCAAATCAGGTGACATACGCCGTAAAGCGACCGCGGGCAACGGACTCTTTGTCGCTTTCAGGATTTGCTGGATAAAATACGTAGTTTCATCCGGGGATGCTTCGAACAACGCGATGATCAATTCCAGCAAATCATATTGTAATGTCGCTGGTGAGGCTTTTACGATTGGTTCTACAATTTCGAAGATGGGAGGCAGATTGTCAAAATCTCGGGATGAAATGAGCGGCACCAGCGCCTGTATGCCGTTCGACCACATACGCTGGCGCGCGGGGTGCAGCCATTCCTTGACGAGCACCAAAAACAAATCGGGTGTTTCCTTGCGGAGCCGCGTGAGACTGGTTGTGAGCAACGCGGCACGTACGTTTGGGTCACGCACAGCCTGCGTCCAGGCGGTGAGTCGTGCAAGCAACCTCTCTTCCTGGGGAGGGATGCGTCCCAGTAAAAAGGCGGCAAGTAGTTTCGTTTCGAGTGAGCCCTCGTCCCATAGTGCGTCTGCAAGTTCAAGCGCCTGGATGGGCTTCTTTTCTGCAACAGGGCCTAATTCTGTCTCTATTTGTCTGAGGACGACAGACGGTGTGCGATATGTTGGAAGAACCGAGGAGGGAGCAACACCCTGACTGCGCAGTGTACGGTTGACATAGAATTCAAGTATCTCGCGTACTGCGCGCAAAAACTCCGGAGGCTGGTCGAAGATATCAGCCAGCTGTGCGGTCTGTTTTTTGAGGCGGGCGAGGTCAATCGCGGGCATATTATTCTTTTGTAAATGAAAGCAACATTTCGATTTCCGTAAGTGGTGAAGCAGGAGGAGACCCGATAAATTGTGTTACTTGTGGAGTGAGTGCCTGCATTTTGTTGCAAAGTTGATGTATTGATTCTATCTGTCTTGCACGGGTCGCTCGAAGTTGGCTGAGAGAGCCACGGGTGTATTGCAAGGGAAGTCGATTGATCCGCCTTTCTATCTCGAGAATCATTCCATGTAATTCTTCGAGCCAGTGTGTGACGAAAACATGATCCCCGCGGATGATATATTTGATGGTAATTGCAGTCATCATCCAGAAGAACGCCCATATCTCTGCGACTGATTTTCTACTTTGCTCCAATTCTTCAGGCAAAGGAGGAGAAACGGGAATATTTGCCTTATCAAACAGGAGTTGAGATTCATAGAACCGTTTCGCTTTAACGAGGGGGATTAAGGTCCAGTCCACCATTATCGCAGATTCGGAATACAGCACAAATGTAAATGTCCCACCTTCCGGCGCGTTATTATTATTTTCGTGTATCAAGGCAGGTGTACCAAACTTACTGAACAGTGTAAACCGTTCTTCAGTGGTTCGATGGCTTACCTGTTCCTGTCTTGTGCAAAGCGATTCGCTATAAGGATCTGCCACTACCAAACTCAAGTCAAGATCGCTAACTTGGTCTGCATCGTTTCTAGCATAACTGCCTCTCAGCCAGGCAGCAACGAAGCGTTCGTCGTTCGATAGCTCTGTGACGATTTTTGTCAACAGAACATCTCGACTCTGACGATAGGCCTCCATAGAAATTTTCATCTCACGCATCTTGTTTTTGTATTTGGATGAGACTAAGTGCAGGCATGGAATTGTACTGTCAGTGCGAGAAGGGCTTTTGCCCGACGAAGCAATCTTCATATAACGAGGAGATTGCTTCGTCGGGGGGTTTTTGGCGCCGCTCCTCACAATGACGTTCTGTAATCAATACGCTCTTCCAAAATATACTTTCTTATCGGCTTCATTGCCGCATACGACGCATTTCCCCGTACCACCAGGCTGGCCCTCAAGTGGGATACAGCGTATGGTGGCCTTGGTCTCTTCCTTGACTTTGGCCTCGCAGGTTGCATCTCCACACCACCATGAAAACGCCCATCCATTCGCGACGACTTCCTTCAGTTCGTCATAGGTCTTGGGATCGTGGATGTTCGCGTCGCGGAATTCCGTGGCGCGCTTGAGCATAGATGATTGTATATCGGACAGAAGCCCGCTTATGGTCGAGGCGAGACCCGCTTGTGAGACGAAGGATTTGCCCTCGCGTCCGAGGACATCACGTCTTGCCAGCGCGACCGAGCCTTTTTCCACATCTTTGGGCCCGATCTCAATCCGCACAGGGACGCCGCGCAGTTCCCAATCGTTGTATTTGAATCCGGGAGTTACCTCTTGGCGGTCATCCATCTTAGTGC
>DASWKT010000449.1:0-6414 GCA_036396515.1 Anaerolineales bacterium
TGCCGACCGGGTGACATTAACTCAGGCGGTGTTCAATAGTGCACGCATGGTTGTGTTTATGACGACTGGTAAAAACAAGGCTCATACCTTAGTAGAAGTGCTCAGTGACAGATATAATCCAGCTCTATATCCCGCGCAGAGGATCAATCCGAAAGACGGTCAGTTGATCTGGCTGGTTGATGAAGAGGCAGCGAGTAAATTGCCAAAGGAATTTAGAAAGAAAATTCCTGAAGAATAGGATTTCTCCCTCACCCCATCCCTCTCCCAGCGGGAGAGGGCGAAGAATAGGAGTAAATATGGAACTAGCAATGATCGGTCTGGGTAAAATGGGGTTGAACATGGCAACGCGGCTCGTGCGCGGCGGACATCGTGTGGTTGGCCATGCTCGCACAGCGGAGACCGTTGAATCGGCCGTCAAACTCGGCGCGGAAGGGGCCCATTCGCTCGAAGAAGCAGTAGGCAAACTCAGTGCGCCACGTATTATCTGGTTGATGATCCCTGCGGGGAAAGTCACGGATGCGACCATTGAGGAACTCTCCAAACTTCTTTCCACAGGTGATATCGTTGTTGACGGAGGCAACTCGAATTACAAAGATTCAGTCCGCCATGCCGAAATGCTTGAACCGCAAGGGATCGATTTTGTGGATTGCGGAACGAGCGGAGGAATCTGGGGATTGACGGAAGGATACAGCCTCATGATCGGTGGCAAACGCGAGGTAGTGGAACAGTTGCGTCCCATCTTCGAGACGTTGGCTCCTGCGCCAGATAAAGGCTGGGGACACGTCGGTCCGCACGGCGCGGGTCATTTCGTCAAGATGGTGCACAACGGGATCGAGTATGGCATGATGCAGGCATTTGCAGAGGGATTCAGCATCATGAAAGCCAAAGAGGAATTTGGGCTTGACCTTGCACAGATATCCCACATCTGGCAGCACGGCAGTGTGGTGCGCTCCTGGCTGTTGGATCTGGCTGCACGCGCCCTGGATGAAGATGGCAAGCTGGCTGAGATCAAGCCGTGGGTGGCTGATTCAGGCGAAGGCAGATGGACGGTATTTGAATCGATCAATCTGGATGTGCCCGCCCCCGTGATCACATTGGCCCTGCAAATGCGTTTTATCAGCCGCGATGAAGAGAACTTCAGCGCCCGTATGTTGGCCGCGTTGCGCAATCAATTTGGGGGACACGCCATAAAGAAAGAAGGATAATCAAATTGAACAGCGATTTACCAACATCCATTGTGATCTTTGGCGCATCGGGTGATCTAACCCAGCGGAAGCTTATGCCCTCTCTCTTCAACCTGTTCCGCAAAGGTCGGCTTCCAAAACAGTTTCGGATTGTGGGATACGGCGGCACTGCTTTTACAGATGATCAATTCCGCGCACATCTTGAGGAAGGCATAAAAGAATTCGCCTCTTTCAAGTACACCAACGAAGAGTGGAATGATTTTGCCTCCAGACTTTTTTATCAACAGGGTCGTTATGATGATCCGACAGATTTCGAAAAACTGAAGAGCTTGCTGAAAAATGGGGAGGCTGGTCCTGGAAACCGTATTTATTATATGGCAACGCCGCCAGGTGTTTTTCCACAAATCGTTGACTTGCTCGCACAAACGGATCAACTCACCGAGGATGAGAGCTGGCGGCGGGTGGTCATCGAAAAACCATTCGGTACAGATTTAGAATCAGCGCGCCGTTTGAACGAGCAGCTTCATAAAGCATTGAATGAAAGACAAATCTATCGTATCGACCATTATCTGGGTAAAGAGACGGTGCAAAATATTTTGGTGTCGCGCTTTGCCAATACCATCTTCGAGCCCTTATGGAATCGAAACTATATCGACCATGTTGAAATCACGGTTGCAGAACAAGTCGGTGTGGAACATCGCGGACGCTTTTATGATCAGGTGGGTGTACTGCGCGATATGTTCCAGAATCATTTACTCCAGCTCGTATCCCTGGTGGCAATGGAACCGCCGGTATCGTTTGAGGCCTCTGCGCTTCGAAATGAAAAAGTTAAGGTGCTGAGTGCCATCCAGCCGATGAAAGAGGAGGATGTTCCGCGCAAAACCGTCCGCGCTCAATACAAGGGTTATCGCGAAGAAGAAGGAGTTCATCCAAAATCGACAACCGCCACATATGCGGCGGTGCGCTTGCAAATTGACAATTGGCGCTGGCAGGGAGTACCTTTCTATCTGCGTTCAGGCAAATTCCTGAAAGAAAAATTATCACAGGTCACAATCGAATTCAAAGAGCCGCCGCATTTGCTATTCCCCAATGCAAAGGAACATATGACCCCCAACATGCTGGTGCTCTATCTCCAGCCTGATGAAGGCATACATTTGCGATTTGAAGCAAAAGTTCCTGACACTGTTGCAGGGATGCGTTCGGTAGATATGGAATTCCATTACGCGGACTCCTTTGGGAAGACTGCAATTCCCGAGTCCTACGAACGCCTCCTGTTGGATGCTTTGAACGGCGACGCATCACTATTCACTCGTGCCGACGAAGTGGAAACCGCCTGGGCATTGATCGATCCCATTATCGAAGCATGGGAATCACAAAAAAAGCTGCCGGCGTTTTACGAACCCGGTTCGTGGGGTCCAAAAGAAGCAGATGAATTACTTGCCAAGGATAAAAGGAAGTGGTCTACATGGGATGGCAGAGAGCATTGAAAAAATCAGCCCGGCATTCGATATCGGGCTGAAGGTTTAATCAGCAGCTCCTTCCTTCCGTGCGGCAATCTTCTCTCGAGTTTCGGCATGTGCTTCGCGAGTGATTGGATAAAATCGGGCAAACAGGATGCCCCCAAGCAGAAAAAGTGATGCGACCGGGCCGATCAAAATCCGGATCGCCCAAACCGCCGATTCCGCCTGCTGTGCCGAGTTGGACACGTAGCCGCTCCAGCCTAAGACGAGCGCGGTCATGGGAATGGCTATCGAAGAGGCTGCCTTGCGAAACAATGTCACCAGCGCGTAGAACATGCCTTCGTGACGCGCCCCTGATTCCAGTTCATCCACTTCGACCGCATCGGGGATCATAGCCCAGGTCAACACATGGACGGCTGAGATGCCAATCCCTGCCAGGGATGCCAGCAAAACAATCATAGAAAATCCAAGTGAAGGATCGAGAAAGATCAGCGTGATCATTACCCCAGACAGGAACAGCATTCCATAAATATAAGACCTTCGTTTGTCTGTTCTCTGTGAAGCCCAGACCCAGAATGGCAGAACGACGATTGCAGTTATGAATACTGCTCCGGCAACAATATCCGACTCCGCTTCCAGTTGCATACGATATTTCAAAAATAGCAAGAGCATGTTTTGAATGATCTCGATGGCTGTCCATGTAAAGAGGAAGATGCCTGCCGCAAACCAGAAAGAGCGATTTCCACGTACCGCGCGAAATTGCTCGCGCAGATCAGGCTGGGGCTGGGATGCATACTCGTCTTTCTCGCGCGTTCCAAAAAATGTGAGCAGAAGAGGCAGTGCGCTGATAACGCCGAAAAGCACTCCCATCCTGAAAACCCGGTCTGCGTTTTCAGGCCGAAGGGTTCCGATGATCATCAGCGGCACAACAAAGGCAACCAGTCCGCCCAGGAGCGAAAAGGCCATCCGGTAACTGGTCAGGGATGTACGTGCGTCGTAATCCTGTGTCAATTCAGGGGTCAGGGCAATGTATGGCATGGAGACAATCGTGAGAATGCCATCATAGAGGAAATAAGCCAGGGCGTAGTAAGCCACAAGTGCCCATTGAGAGTCAATGGGCGGGCGATACCACATCATCATGAATGCAAGTCCAAAGGGAATAAACCCGAAAAGCAAATATGGACGGCGGCGTCCCCAGCGCGTGCGAGTTCTGTCCGCGATATAACCCATGATCGGGTCATTGATGTAATCCCAAGATTTACCAATGAAAATTGCCAGTGCAGCCTTGCCTGGCTCCAATCCCACTACATCCAGGAGGAAGATGAGGAACAGTACGCCAAGGGTGGTGTCGGTCAGGCTGAAGCCTATCTCGCCGATTCCATAAGCAAGCTTTGTGAGTGGAGAGAGGTGATCTTTGGGTGCGACGGGCATTAGAAACCTTGAGTTCAAGGATTTAGCAGCTGGGACCCAGAACAAAACCGCGGTGATCTAATGTATTAACCCTGGGGCCGACGTTCCGTTCCTGCAAAGGTTCAGAAATTTCCAGGTTTTTTTGAACCTTTAGGATTTTGAGCAAAAGCTAGCAACCTAATAAGGAGAAATACGTAGTTATCTGAAGACCAGCACCCTATCCACTTGACCAGGTAAAAACTCTCCCAGGGGTGGGGGAAGTTTTTTCTAAAACTCGTATGATACGAAGAAGGAAAATTCGCGGAGGTAAATCATCATGAAACATAGAATGCTTTTCATACTGATCCTGCTGAGCCTGTTCTTCACTGCCTGTTCCTCAGCCGGCAATGGAGCCCAGGCAACCCCGGAGGTCATCCCGACCGTCCTGGCAGACAACACTATCATCGCTGAAGGACGGGTCGAACCCGTGCATTACGCCGAGATCGCTTTCACTGCCAGCGGCGTGGTCAGTGAAGTCCTGGTGGAGGAAGGCCAGCTGGTCAAGAAAGGACAGCCCTTGATCCGCCTGGGTGATGGCTCGGATACCCACTACGCTGCCGCACAGCTCGAACTGGTCAGTGCCCAGCAGGCCCTGGACAATCTGCTAGGCTCCTCCAACACAGGTCTGGCTCAGGCTGTCATCGACCTGAAGGAAGCGCAGGAAGCCTACGACAAAGCGGACGATTATCTGCGCTACCTGCAGAACTCAAAGAAAGTCCCTCAAACGGAAACCCGCCTGTTCCTGATCCAAACCTGGAAAGGCTATGAATACAGCACCAAGACCAAGAATTTCAAAGGTCCCGCACCCGCCGATTGGATCATCGAAGCCGGGAATGATCTGGCTTTGAAAAAGGCCGAGCTGGACGAAGCCCAGCGCACCTATGAGCGCGTCAAGGATGGACATGATGCGGATCAACTGGCTCTACTGGAAGCGCGGCTGAATGCGGCGAAAGCCGGTGTGGCCGCCTTTGCGGTCGTTGCCCCATTCGATGGAATGGTAGCGGACCTGCATGCCACTGCGGGCGGATCGATCAACGCCGGCGAGAGCGCTGTGACCGTGGCGGATTTCTCCACCTGGCTGGTCAAAACCACCGACCTGACCGAGATCGATGTGGTGGCATTAGCCGAAGACCAGCTGGTGCTCGTCACGCTGGATGCCATCCCAGACCTGGAATTGAAAGGCAACATCCTTTCGATTGGACAAAGTTATTCAGAGAATCAGGGCGACGTGGTCTATGAAGTCACCATTCGCCTCGCAGATACGAACCCCGCCATGCGCTGGGGCATGACCGCCGCTGTCAAGTTCGAATAACAATCAGAAGTCCAAGATCTGGAGATGTTGGAAACACCGAAGTCAGGCCCTACCGGGGTACTCACCTGCACTGCACCAAACGCACGACTTGCCACGAATTGCCAAGCAATTCGAAATCGGGTGCAAGGGTCGCAAAGACTTCGCAGTCCCAACAATATGAGGCTCTTATGTCCCTATTTAGCACATCGAAGAACGGAAATGGAAACGGCAACGGCCATATTATCGACCTGCGCGATGTCCATAAGTATTACAAGACTGCCATCGGCGATTACCATGCCTTGAACAGCATTGACTTGCAGATCGACGCAGGTGAATTCGTAAGCATTATCGGCAAATCGGGCAGTGGCAAATCCACGCTCCTAAATATGATCACCGGCATTGACCATCCCACTACAGGCGAAGTGCACGTCAATGGGACCGCTGTGCATGAGCTTAATGAAAACCGCATGGCGCGCTGGCGCGGGAAGAACCTGGGAATCGTTTTTCAGTTCTTCCAACTCCTGCCAACCATATCGGTCATCGAGAATATCATGCTGCCAATGGATTTTTGCCGAACCTACCCAATGCGCGAACGCGAGCAGCGCGCCCTGTCATTGCTTGAGATGGTAGAACTGGCTGACCATGCTTACAAACTTCCCACCGCCCTATCTGGCGGACAGCAACAACGCGTGGCAATCGCGCGCGCGCTGGCGAATGATCCACCCGTGGTCATCGCCGACGAGCCGACAGGCAACCTTGATTCAAAGACAGCGGATAGCGTTTTTGAATTGTTCAACAATCTAGTCTCCCAGGGAAAAACTATCATTGTCGTCACCCATGATAGCAGCCTTGCCAAGCGCACCCACCGCACTGCGCTTATCGCAGACGGCGAGATCGTCAATGAATACGTAGCGAAGGCAATGCCTACATTGACACAAGATCAATTGCTGCAAGCCACACGCGATGCAGAGTCCGTGTCTTATGAAGCAGGCGCCATGATCATCTCTGAGGGCACAAACGCGGAATGTTT
>DASWKT010000450.1:0-7195 GCA_036396515.1 Anaerolineales bacterium
AGGCATGTGCACCGGCTTCGATGGCGCGCCAGTCGTTGCCTGTGGCGATGACGACCGCATCCACGCCGTTCATGATGCCTTTGTTGTGTGTCGCGGCGCGATACGGGTCCGCGGCGGCGAAGGCATAGGCGGCGACGATTCCTTCCCGAACCGTTTCGCCTGCAAAATCGTCAAATGCCAGTTCGTTCACGGGGATCGTACAACGCGCACGTGCAATACGTCTATCAGCAAGGTTGGAGAGAATACGAAGATGAACTTTGCCCCCTGTAATGGCTTCTACGCGGGGCGCAAGCCTTTCGCAGGCTGTATTGACCGCGTTCGCACCCATCGCGTCGCGCACGTCGTAGATGAGATGAACGACGAGAAAAGATCCGATCGGCGATGATTCGATAATTCGAATTTCCAGGTCTCTTGCACCACCGCCGAATTTTTTGAGGATGGGGTCAATGGTATCAGCTTCGGAAAGCAATTCCGCTTTCTGCTCGTAGAGTTTATGTTTCGCCTCGTGCAGATTGACGATGTTGATGACCTGCATCTGTCCGATCATCAAGGCCTCTGTCGTCGTAGCTGTGAATCCGCCCCCCGCGCGGGCCAGTTTTGCCATGAAGGAAGCTCCAGCAACCACGGAAGATTCCTCAATTGCCATAGGCACGAGCACATCCCTGCCGTTGACCTGAAAATTCAGTGCGATACCCAGTGGCAGGCTGTGGAGTCCGATCACGTTCTCGATCATGTGGTCAGCGGCTTCAGGGGAGAGTCCGCCCGTTGTCCACGCGGACAGGTCTTCGGGAGTCTGCTGCGCGGCGTCCCCAAGCTGGGCACGGCGTTCATCCAGCGTCATGTTGTAGAATCCGGAAATGCGGGAGTGGGTCATCAGTTACCTTTCAAAAGTATTTTATGCCTGTCTTCTGCCAAAATCTATCACATTTTATGAGATAATTTGAGGAAGGTCTACTCGCATGCTGCTAACTCGGGAACAACTACAGGAACGACTCATCGCACTGCACGAAGCCAGCCTGGAGTTGGTGAGGGATGTCTCTCTTGATCATTTGCTGGAGCGGATTGCCGCGGTTGCCTGCGAGCAAGCGGAGGCGCGTTATGCCGCACTGGGGGTGTTGGGTGATGATGGTAAGTTAATAAAGTTTATCACTGTAGGCATGAAGGAGTCAGAGATCAAGCGCATGGCTCATCCACCCGTGGGGCGCGGCTTGATCGGGGAACTAATGAACACAGATGTCCCTTTGCGTGTGCCTGTGATTAAGGACCACCCAAGTTCCGTTGGGTTCCCATCTCATCACCCGCGCATGGCCTCGTTTTTGGGTGTGCCTATTCGTGCCGGGGAGTTGCAGTTGGGTCAGATCTATTTGACGGAAAAAAAGGGCGCGCCGGAATTTACCTCAGATGACGAGAAAATCATCCAGATGCTGGCGGCATATGCTGCGGCGGCGATCCAAAATGCCCGCATGTTGGAGCAGATGAAGGAGCGGGACATCGCGCTCACGCGCCGCAATGTGGATATGGCATTGCTCAACGGCATCGCCTCCACCCTGACCTCAAGCCTGGAACTGGACGAAATCCTGAACAAGACCCTCGGGCTTGTGATGAACTACATGAAGGTTGAATCGGGTGAAATCTTCCTTTTGGATGAGGATAAGACCACTTTGCGAATGGTCCTGCATCGTGGAGAAGCCGCGGAAGCCTTCTGGAGGCGCAACCTCTTCAAAGTAGGAGAGGGATTCATCGGTCTGGCAGCAAAGAATCGTGAAGCGCTGGTCAGTAATGACCTCGAAGGAGATGCCCGCTTTATGCGCGAAACCGTCGTAAAAGCGGGATTCCATCAGATTGCCTGTATTCCATTGATGTCTGGCGAGAATTTAATGGGTGTGTTGTCGGTTGCCACGCGGCATCAGGAGCCATTGGAAGAAAGAAGCGTACAATTACTGACAGCGGTGGGGAACTGGGCAGGCTTAGCCATTGAAAATGCCCGTTTGCATGCCAATGTACGCCGGTTTGCCGTGCTGGCAGAACGTGAACGTATCGGCATGGATTTGCACGATGGGATTATCCAATCCATTTATGGGGTGGGGTTGACCCTTGAGAATGCCTTTCTCTCGATAAATGAAGATCCCGGCAATGCAAAGGAGCGCGTCCAGCAGGCCATTGACGGCCTAAATCATGTGATCCGTGATCTTCGTTCCTATATCTTGGACTTAAGGCCGCGCCAGCTGGGCAATGACGGCCTGATAAGCGGCTTGAGACGGCTTGTCACTGAGTTTCGCGCCAATACGTTTGCAGAGGTATACCTTTCCGGCCCTGAAAAGGAATTGGTTCACCTTCCACAAGAGCATGCCCTGGCATTATTCCATATATGCCAGGAGGCATTGGCGAACGCGGCTAAGCATGCCAAAGCAAAAAATGTCCAGATCACACTCTGGACAACCGATGAGCGCGTCCTGATGGAGATCCATGATGATGGAAGAGGCTTTGAGATGGGAAAGATGAGCTCATCCATTGGCCATGGGCTTGCCAACATGCAAACACGCGCACATGCAGTGAGTGGTGATGTGGATATCTCTTCAGTTGTCGGTGAGGGGACGACCGTTCTTGCATGGGTTCCGCGTAATGCACATGGATAAATGGCGGTTCGAAAATTTTCTTGACATTGAATCACAGAATCTCGAGACTCAATCATAACTAGATGAAAGGATTTCACGCGCGTCTCTTCAAATAATTCCATTCCATATTTAAGAAGATGTTGGCAATATCGTAAAATAACACCATATTTAGGGGTTGGAAAGAAAAGCCAGCGTGTACGTGGCTGAAACGTCTGTTCTACATAAAATCCAAACCAGCAAGTTCTCAGATGCAGATTCTTTAACGTTGAGTGACCTTAAAAAACCCGAAGTTTTAAAAGTAGCGTAGGCTTTACGTGTTGTAATTTTCCATACATATCTGCTAGAATATTGGAACGCTGAGATATGAATGTTGTGAACGATACACATCTCAAGTCCCTGTAAGTCCACTACTAAAATCAAAAATATTATTGGTAATAGCCGCTGACAAGGCGGGTTAGTTCGACATGGCAAAGCCATCTTTCTATCATAAGAACGACGGAGCGATTATGAACGCAGAGCAGGCATGGCAATCAGTACTTGGGCAGCTCCAAATGGAAATGCCGCGCGCCTCATTCGACACATGGGTGCGAAATACCAGACCGGTTTCCTATCAGAATGGAACGTTAACTATTGGTGTACATAACGCTTATGCACGGGATTGGCTCGAAAGCCGGCTTGCCAGCACTGTAAGACGTTTGCTCGTTGGGATCATGGATGCGAGTGTTGCGGTGAACTTCATCGTCAATGGCAACGCGATCGAACCAGCAGCAGATGAAATGTCTCTGTTGTCGGAACAGTCAAAGTCCTCCGATCAGCTTCGGCAGGACAATTCTGCCCTGGCTTACGATCGGCCTGCACGCAACCCTAGCCTGAATCCGCGCTACCTCTTCGAGACGTATGTGGTTGGCTCGGGCAATCGCCTGGCACATGCAGCCTGTCTCGCAGTGGCAGAGAAGCCTGCGCGTGCATACAATCCGGTTTTCCTGTATGGGGGAGTAGGACTTGGTAAAACTCACCTCCTTCATGCCATTGGGAATGCCTGCCATCAGCGCGGCCTGAATGTGCTGTACGTATCGTCGGAGGAATTCACCAACGATATGATCAATGCCATTCGGACGCATACCAATCAGGCTTTTCGTGAGAAATACCGCTCTGCAGATGTCTTGCTTGTGGATGATATCCAGTTCATTGCGGGGAAAGAATCCACACAGGAGGAATTCTTCCATACGTTCAACACTCTGCATGGGCAGGATAAGCAGATCATCGTCACTTCTGACCGGCCGCCAAAATCCCTGGTCACATTGGATGAGCGGTTGCGATCCCGCTTCGAATGGGGCCTTACCGCCGACATCCAGCCGCCTGATCTTGAAACCCGGCTTGCGATTTTGCGCTCGAAAGCTGAAAGAACCGGGCGTCAGATCCCTGATGAGATCCTTGAAACGATCGCCCGCCGCGTGCAGTCCAACATTCGCGAGCTCGAAGGCGCTTTGAACCGCATCATTGCCTTTGCTGATCTGAGTGGTTCCCATTTGACATCGAATCTTGTTGAGTTGGCTCTCGCAGATCTATTGCCTCAGCGCAGTGATGTCCCTCCTGCAAAGATCATCGAGCTGGTTGCGAAGGAATGGCAGACTTCCGTGGAAGCATTGCTTGGTCGTGATCGTTCAAAGAAAATCGCACAGCCCCGTCAGGTGGCCATGTATCTCCTGCGCAAAGAGACAGATGCGTCTTTGCCGCAGATTGGTGAAATTCTCGGCGGCCGCGACCACACAACCGTGATGTACGCGATCCAGAAAGTTTCCAACGAAATCGAAACAAAAACGGACCTGCGAAAACGCGTGGCCAATGTCAAGCAACAGTTGTACGGTCAGACGATGGTCATTTAGCAAATTGCCCCGAGGAACTCGGGGGTTTTTATTGGCTGAAGGAAGAGGCATGAAACAAGCCTTTTAACTGTGTCAATTCGAGGCGTTGGGCGCAAATCCTTTTTATGTTATAATCCTGCCGTGGCGCGAAAGCGCCACATATCCTGCCAAGGGATAGGCAACATATATCCCAATCTCACACGCTCGCGGACCCTCCAGTGCGTGCCACGGATCGAATGAACGTGGTCTCTGGCGGGGATGATGCGAGCGGAGGCCAAACGCAAGGAGGTTTTTCCCTATGGCCGTAATTTCTATGAAGGCTCTGCTTGAAAGCGGCGTCCATTTCGGACATCGTACAAACAAGTGGGACCCCCGCATGAAACCGTACATCTTCACGGAGCGTAACGGTATTCATATCATTGACCTGCAACAGACGTCCAAGCTTCTGAACCAGGCCTACAACGTAATCCGTGACGCTGTAACAAATGGCGGGAGTATTCTGTTCGTCGGCACCAAACGCCAGGCGCAGGAGACCGTCGCAGAAGAGGCAACCCGGTGTAGTATGCCTTACGTCACCGAGCGCTGGATGGGTGGTATGCTGACCAACTGGTCCACCATGCACGCCCGCATTCAGGAACTAGAGCGCCTTGAGAAGATGCGCGATAACAACGAGCTCGAGCGGCTGACAAAAAAGGAAGGCCTGCTGATCGGTCGTGAGATCACCCGCCTGCAGACGCGTCTCTCTGGTACGCGTAGCATGAAACGCCGCCCCGATCTGATCTTCATCGTGGACGTCGGCCGTGAAGAGGCGGCGGTGCACGAGGCCAACCTGCTCAACATCCCGATCATCGCACTCGTGGATACGAATTGCAACCCACAGAATGTGGACTATGTGATCCCTTCCAATGATGATGCCATCCGCGCTATCAAGCTGCTGGTTGGAAAAGTCGCAGATGCGGTTTTGGAAGGCAAGGCCATGCGCAAGGATGATGAATTAAGCGAGGAGAAACTTGCTGCTGAAGCCATGGCCCAATCTGACAGGTCTACTCGCAGGGCTCCGCGCATTGTCGAGACTGATGAGGAACTGGAAGATGCCGCTTTACTTGGTCAAGCCACCCTGGCCAAAATGAACGCTTCGCGTGAGGATGAGCCAGTTCCCACTCCCACTGTGGAAGAAGCCAAGACTGAAGAAACCAAGACAGAAGAAAAAAGCGCTGAGTAATTTTGAGGGCAACACGAGGAAATAGTAGATGGAAATCACGACTGAAATGATCAAGGAATTGCGCGCCGCAACCAAGGCCGGCGTGCTGGATTGCCGAAAGGCGCTCACCGAAGCGGATGGCGATTTTCAGAAGGCTGTAGACTGGCTGCGCGAAAAAGGCATGGCAACGGCCGCCAAACGTGCTGACCGCGACGCCTCACAGGGTGTTGTGGAACTGTACTCACACGGCGGTGGACGCGTGGGTGTGATGGTCGAAGTCAACTGCGAGACCGATTTTGTGGCTCGCTCTGAAAAGTTTCGTGAACTGGCGCATGAGCTTGCGTTGCAGATTGCTGCTTCGGCGCCGCGCTATCTCAAGGAAGACCAGATTCCAGCCGAAGTCCTGGAACACGAAGCGGAAATCGCCCGCGCCCGCGCGAAAGAGGATGGCAAGCCCGATAATGTAACGGAGAGGATCGTCCAGGGACGTCTTGAAAAGTTCAAGGATGAAGTAGTCCTCAATCGCCAGCCCTATATTCGCGATGAGTCCATCACGGTGGAGAAATTGATCCTTCAAACGGTGGCAGCCATCGGTGAGAATGTGATCGTGCGCCGCTTCCAGCGCTGGGAGCTGGGCGAGAGTCTAAATAATTAGCAGTTGAAATGACCAACCTTCGGGTTGGTCTTTTCTTAGTCATCACCCTGGCCTCTCCTAACCAGAGAGGGTGAGTGATGCAAAGGACCAATATGAGTAATATCAAATACAAACGTATTCTTCTTAAGCTAAGTGGTGAGGCGTTGTCGCCAAAGACCGGCTTTGGCATTGATGTGGATGAGGCTGAGTCGATTGCCAGCCGCATCAAGGAGGTTCATGAGATGGGCGTGGAGGTTGCCGTTGTAATGGGTGCAGGCAACCTTTGGCGCGGCAAACAGGGACTGGAGCGCGGCATGGATCGCGCCACTGCTGATTATATGGGCATGCTCGGCACGGTGATGAATGCCATGGCATTGATGGATGCATTGGAACGCGCGGGTGTTTACACTCGCGTCCTCTCCGCGGTGGAGATGCGCGCAGTCGCTGAGCCGTACATCCGCCGCCGCGCGATCCGCCACCTAGAAAAGGGACGTGTGATCGTCTTTGGCGCAGGGACCGGTAACCCTTATTTCTCGACCGATACCGCGGCTGCCCTGCGTGCAATGGAAATTGGCGCGGAGGTCGTCATCAAAGCCACCAAGGTGGATGGGATTTATGACTCTGACCCCAAAACGAACCCGGATGCCAAAAAATTCGAAGAAATGACCCATATTGATTTTCTCAGCCGTCGTCTTACCGTGATGGATAGCACGGCAGTCACGCTGTGCATGGAAAACAACCTGCCCATCCTCGTACTCAATCTATGGGACCCTCACGCGCTCGTTGCTGCGCTAAAAGGCGAAGCAGTCGGCACGCTTGTACACGATTAGGCTGATACTGTTCGATGGATAGGAGAGAATCCTCTCTTCTATTTTATTTC